>NZ_DASZKT010000246.1:0-14254 GCF_035552695.1 Actinospica sp. | reverse complement strand
CGACTGGATGGAGCGTCACCCGGGCGAGTCGCCGGAGCGGGTGACGCTGCGGCTGATGGGGATGATGTGGGTCGGCATGCGGCAGGTGCTCGGCGGCGAGGTGTGGGCACCGCCGGAACCGGCCGCCGCGGAGTGACCGGCCGACCGACCGGCTGACCGACCGGCTGCCTCAGCCTGACTCGCCGCCCGACGGACCTGACCGCTTCGGCGCGGCCGGCCGACCGGCCGACCGGCCGGCTGACCGGCTGACCGGCTGACCGTGACTCGCCGCCCCACCGACCTGACCGCCGCGGCGTGACGGACCGACCGGCTGACCGCTTCGGCGTGACTCGCCGACCGGCCAACTGAACTCCGCGGAGTGACCGGCCGACCGACCTGACCGCCGCGGCGTGACCGGGCGCGACCGGATGTGACCTTTCGTGTCCGGCCGGCGCGGATTGCCGTGATACATAAGGTAAAGAGGCGGTAGGGCATCGCTGCTCCGCGTGTCGCTGCCCCGTGTCGCGGCGCGGGTCGGGCTAGCCTCGCGGGGAATCGACTCGGACCAGCACTCCGTCCTCAACGGCCCCACCACTCCCCCGCGTCGATGTGGGTCACGGGATCGCAAGGGTTTTCGGCCCCTTGGTCCCGGTTCGACCTCCGTCGGCCATGGATATTCTGTTTACCAGCGAGTAACTTGACTCAATGGTAAGTCGGAGCGGCTGTTCAGGACGGGAGGACGGCCTCACCCACTCCAGGCAGGCAAAGGAGCCGCGCATGGCACGGACGTTCTACCGAGGTCTGCGCGCCGCCCGCAGGCGCAAGGATCTCGCCGACCGCACCCGCGTCCAGCTCATCCTCGAGCACGGCAAGGTACGCGAGGTCCACACAGAGCCACTGGCGGCGCCGCTGACCCGTGGATCGCTGGCCGACATACCCTTCGACAACGCCCGGCAGGAACCCAAACGGATAGCCCTGCGCCGCCGCACCGAGCAGGGCTGGCTGCCGGTCACCGCGGCCGAGTTCGCCCAGCACGTCGCGGAGACCGCCAAGGGCCTGGTGCACGCCGGGCTCCCGGTCGGCGGCCGGGTCGCGCTGATGTCGCGCACCCGGTACGAGTGGGCGGTGGTGGACTTCGCCATCTGGGCCGCCGGCGGGCAGACCGTGCCGGTGTATCCGACCTCGTCCGTCGTGCAGCTTGAATGGATCCTGGAGGACTCCGGGGTCCGGATGATCGTGGTCGAGGACCAGGCCACCGCGGCGATCGCGAAGCAGGCCATGACCGTGCTCGACCTGGACCTGCCGATCTGGGTCATCGACGAGGACGGCCTGGAGCAGCTGGCCGAGCTCAGCCTGGGCGTCCCGGACACCGAACTGCAGGAGCGTCGCGCGACCCTGACGCCGGAGACCATCGCGACGCTCATCTACACCTCGGGCACCACGGGCCGCCCCAAGGGCTGCGTGCTCACCCATGCCGCGCTGCACTCCGAGGCGACGAACATCGTCGAACTGATGGTGCCGACCTTCCGCGCGGTCTGGGCGCATCAGGAGCCTTCGACGCTGCTGTTCCTGCCGCTGGCGCACGTGCTCGGCCGCGCGATGGAGATCGCCTGCATCCAGGGCCGGATCACGATCGGCATGTGGCCCACGATCAAGCCGGACGAGGTGCGTCCCGAGCTCGAATCCTTCAAGCCCACGTTCCTCGTCGCGGTGCCCTACTTCTTCGAGCGCATCCACGACATCGCGCGCGGCACGGCGGAGCGGATGGGCCGCGCCTCGTCCTTCGACCGCGCCGACCGGATCGCGGTCCGCTACGGCAACGCCCAGATGCGCTCGATCTTCGGCGAGGGCAGGCGTCCCGGCCTCGGGCTGCGGTTCGCGCACCGGTTCTACGACCTGCTCGTCTACCGGCGGGTGCGCGCGGCGATGGGCGGCAAGGTGCGCTACGTCATCAGCGGCGGCTCGCGCCTGGACTCCAGCCTGGCGCAGTTCTTCTTCGGCTGCGGCGTGCTGGTCTACGAGGGCTACGGGCTGACCGAGACGAGCGCGGCCACGACCGTGAACCCGCCGCTGGAACCGCGTTCCGGCACCGTAGGCGTGCCGCTGCCGGGCGGCGGGGTGCGCATCGACGACGACGGCGAAGTCATGTTGAGGGGCCCGATGCTGTTCTCCGGCTACTGGCGCAACCTGGAGGCCACCGCCGGATCGATGCACGGGGACTGGTTCTCCACCGGCGACCTCGGCAGCCTGGACGAGCACGGCTACCTGACGATCACCGGCCGGAAGAAGGACATCCTGATCACCAGCGGCGGCAAGAACATCTCGCCGAGCATGCTGGAGGATCGGCTGCGCAGCCGGGTGCCGGTCGGCCAGTGCATGGTGGTCGGCGACGGCAAGCCGTACGTGGTCGCGCTGATCACGCTCGAGCCGGAGGAGAGGGAGCACTGGCTGATGGTGCGTCGGCGGCCCTACGACACGCCGTTCACCGAGCTCGCGCGCGACCCGGAGCTGGTCGCGCAGGTGCAGGCGGCCGTGCTGTACGCGAACCAGGCGGTCTCCCGGGCCGAGTCGATCCGCGCCTTCAAGCTCGTCGAGGGCGAGTTCAGCGAGGAGAACGGGCTGCTCACCCCGTCGCTCAAGGTGAAGCGGCACGCGGTGGCCGCCGCGTACGCCCACGATATCGAGGATTTGTATGCCGGACGATGAGGTTCGCGCGGCCGAGAACGAAAACGGGGCCGAGACCGAGAACGGGCCCGAGCCGGAGCCCGAGTACGACGTGGTCGTGGTCGGCTCGGGGTTCGGCGGCGCGGTCGCGGCGCTGCGGCTGAGCGAGAAGGGCTACCGGGTGCTCGTCCTCGAGGCGGGCCGCCGGTTCACCCGGGAGACGCTGCCGCGCAATTCGTGGGCGGTCAAGGACTACCTGTGGGCGCCCCGGCTCGGGCTGTTCGGCATCCAGCGGATCCACGTGCTCGGCAACGTCATGGTGCTCGCCGGCGCGGGCGTGGGCGGCGGCTCGCTCAACTACGCCAACACGCTGTACGTGCCGCCGCGCGCGTTCTTCGAGGACCCGCAGTGGGGCGAGATCACCGACTGGGAGGACGAGCTGCGGCCCTACTACCGGCAGGCGCAGCGGATGCTCGGCGTGCGGCAGAACCCGACGACGACCGAGGCGGACGAGTACCTCAAGGCCACGGCCGAGTCGATGGGCGTCGGCTCCAGCTTCAAGCTGACGCCGGTCGGCGTGTTCTTCGGCGACGGACAGGACGGCAACGGCTGCCGCGCGGAGCCGGGCGAAGAGGTGGCGGACCCGTACTTCGGCGGCGCGGGTCCGACGCGGCGTGCGTGCACCGAATGCGGCGAGTGCATGACCGGCTGCCGCCACGGCGCGAAGAACACGCTCAACGAGAACTACCTCTATCTCGCGGAACGCGCGGGCGCCGAGATCCGCCCGATGAGCACCGTCGTCGATGTCAAGGCCCTCGACAACGGTGAGTACGAGGTCTACCTCGCTCCCACCGACAAGCGCCGCAAGGCTCGCGCGACGCCGATCCGTTGCCGCCACGTCGTGCTCGCCGCCGGAACCTACGGCACGCAGACGCTGCTGCACCGCATCCACGCGGGCGGCGGCCTGCCTCGGATCTCGGCGCGGCTCGGCGACCTGACGCGCACGAACTCCGAGGCGCTGGTGGGTGCGATCACCGCTCCGCGCCCCTACCGCAAGCGTCGCAACACGATGTCCGAGCCGGACTTCACGCGCGGCGTCGCGATCACCTCGTCGATCCACCCGAACGAGAACACGCATATCGAGAACGTGCGCTACGGCAAGGGCTCGAACACGATGGCCCTGATGTGCGTCCCGCAGTACAAGGTCGGCGGCCGAACGCCGAAGCCGATCGCCGCCGCGTGGGGATATCTGTCACACCCGGTGATCGTCGCGCGAACGCTCGCGACCCGGCACTGGTCGGAGCGCTCGATCATCGGCCTCGTCATGCAGACGCACGACAACTCGTTGAGCACGTACCTGAAGAAGAAGTGGCCGGGACGCGGCCTGCTGACCGCGCGTCAGGGCCACGGCGCGCCGAACCCGGTGCACATCCCCGAGGCGGCGCACGCGGCGCGGCTCTTGGCCGACCAGATCGGCGGGCTGGCCGGGACGAACCTCGGCGAGCTGATGGGCATGCCGCTCACGGCGCACTTCCTCGGCGGCTGCCCGATCTCCGAGAACCCGGAGCACGGCGTGATCGACCCCTACCAGCGGCTGCACGGCTATCCGGGCATCTCGATCGTGGACGGCTCGGCGGTCTCCGCGAACCTCGGGGTCAATCCCTCGCTGACGATCACCGCGCAGGCCGAGCGCGCGATGTCGCTGTGGCCGAACAAGGGCGAGCCCGACTCGCGTCCCGCGCAGGGCGAGGCGTACCGCCGGGTCAAGCCCGTGGCGCCGCTCTCCCCCGCGGTGCCCGAGGATGCGTTCGCGCGCCTCGATCTGATGATCCCATGACGTGCCGACCTCATGACCTGATGGACTGCTGGGCTGATGAACCGCTGAACTGACCCGATGCTTGGGCCGTCGCACGAACCGTGTGCGGCGGCCCAAGCGCGATGTCAGGTCGTCAGCTGATCGAGGTCGAGTACGAGTTCATCGTGAAGTCCTCCTGGACGTCACCGGTGCCGCTGATCTCGAAGCCGTACTGAACCGTCGAGAGGGTCGGGTTGGAGAAGTAGCCCTTGCTGTTCTCCAGCCACTTCAGCAGGTCGAGGATGTTGACCGTTCCGCTGGTCTCGTTCGAGGTGCGCCAGAACGAATAGACCGGGTTCGAACCGTTGCTGCCCACGTACACGTTCCAGGTGTTGCCGTCCAGCGTGAGGTCGCCGATCGACGAGCCCGCGGGGCTGACGTTGCCGACGGTGTCCGTCCACACCATGATCTCGTACGAGCTGGAGTTGAGCCAGATGTCGTACGCGGACTCGAAGTTGCCGGAACTCGGCACCGAATCGTTGAACGAACTCGACACGGTGGACAGCGAGTTGAGCGACTTGCCGACCGAGATCGACGCGTTCGGGTAGGCCTTCACGCCGGACGTGCTCGGCTGGGTCGAGTAGACGCCCCAGTTGCTGTAGCTGTTGGCCCAGAGGGTCTGCGAGCCGTGCCCGCCGCCCCACTCGTCGTTGTAGATCGTGTACGAGCCGCTGGAGCACGAGCCGTACTGCGCCGAGGTCGTGCAGCCGGCGGCCTGGGCAGGGCCGACCGCGACGGCCGTCGCCGCGCCGGCGACCAGCCCGGCGACGGCGAGGCGGAGCAGCTTCTGCCGGCCGTTCTTCGGGCCGTTCGGCCGGCTGTGATCGTGGGTGCGCGTCATTGCGCTTCTTCCCTTCGTGCCGTGGGTGAGACGGTTGCGCATCTCGACGAGAGCAATCGTCGAAGCGCTTCGAAGTCTGTAACTGGCACGTTGAACTGTCAATATGAACTCGACGAAAAACATCGTCCGGCTTTGTTCGACTATATTGTCGAAGCGATTCGACAATCACAGCCCGCACGGAAGTGAGTATTCTGCGTCTATGATCACAGCCGGACACGTCGTCCTCTACAGCCGCGATCCCGAGGCGGACCGCGAGTTCTTCCAGAAGGTCCTCAAGTACCCGCACATCGACGCGGGGGAAGGCTGGCTCATCTTCAAGCTGCCGCCGACGGAGCTCGGCGTGCACCCGACCGAGGGCAAGGAGTCGCACGAGTTCATGTTCGTGTGCGAGGACCTGGTGACGACGATGGCCGAGCTCACCGGCAAGCGGATCGTCTTCACGAAGCCGGTCACCCAGCACCGCTGGGGCCGCGCCACCGCCTTCCGCCTCCCGGGCGGCGGCGAGGTCGGCCTCTACGAGCCCTCCCACCCGGTGGCGGCGACGCTCTAGCAGTCGGGGTCGACCGCTACTCCGGGGTCTCGGTCCTCAGCAACTCCAGGTCGGTGGGCATCAGGGTCGTGTTCTTGAGCAGGGCCCTGATGAGGTTGTGGTTCAGGACGTTGCCGACGGGCTCGCCGACGCCGTCGTGGCGGAGGATGCCCGGGACGGGGGTGCGGGCGGCGGCGAGGCGTTCCCGGACGGTGCCGACGAGGTGGGCGGCGACCTTGGGGGTCCACTCGCGGCCCTCGGCGATGCGGTTGAGGTCCTCGGCGACCTGCTTCCAGGAGACGGGTTGCGGGTAGCGCTCCTGGCGCAGGTAGCGCTGGGCGAGGACGACGAGCACGAGGCGTTCGTCCTCGCTGAGCTGGTAGACGTCCGGCTCGCGGGTGGACAGGTGGGGGACCTCGTCGGGGGCGTCGCCGAGCGGGCCGGCCACGTGGATCTCGAGCAGGTACGAGCGGTGCGCCGGGGTGTTGATGAACAGGGGCGTGTATCCGGTCGCCATCGGGAGTTCGTGGCCTGACAGGATAATGAGGTCGTCGGGCAGGTAGATCGGCAGCCGGCCCTCGTTGCGCAGCCACCATTCGCGGCCGTCACAGCGGAGTATGCCGTGCAGTCTGCTGACATACGGGTCGTGCGTGCCGATGGCCACGTGCACGTCGCCGGTGCCGCGGCCGAAGAGCAGCTCGAAGGGGCGGGGCGGGACCGCGAAGCCGCCGCCGGCGGCGAGTGCGAACAGTGTGCCGGGCGGGGCGGAGGGGACGCCGTCGGCCAGTCGCCGCGTGGACGCCGGTAGCACCTGTGGCGCGAAGTCCTCGATCTGCACGCTGCGGCTCCTTCTCGACCTGCCCCCGTTGTCGGCAGGCTAGACCGCGGAGCCGGGGACCCCTCCCCTTCCGCGCCGCGCGTCAGAACTCGTCGTCCTCGCCGAGCACGGCGAGGTCGTCCGGGGTGAGGGTGGCGCTGCGGAGCAGGGCGGTGATCAGGTTGTGGTTGAGCGTGTTGCCGACAGGCTCGGGCATCTCGCCGCGGAGGATGCCCGGGATCGGCGACCTGCCGGTGGCGAGGCGTTGGCGGACGGCGGCGACGACGTGCTCGACCGAGCGGGCCGTCCAGCGGCGGCCGGCGCCGGGGGCGCGGCTGAGGTCGTCGGCGGCCTGGGCCCAGGACATCGGCTGCGCAGCGGGGTCCTGCCGCAGGTACCGCTGCGCGATGGCGACGACCGCCATCCGCTCGATCTCGCTGAGTTCGTACTCGTCCGGGGAGCGCGTCGGCGAGTCGGGGCCGATCTCGGCGCCGGGCTTGGGGAATCCGGCGACGTACACCTCGACCAGGTGGACGCGATGCGCCGGCGCGCCGACGAGCAGCGGCGTGCAGCCGGTGCGTAGCGCGAGCTCGTGGCCGGCCAGCACCATGCTCTCGTCGACGAGGCGGATGGGCAGCTTGCCGATGTTGCGCAGCCGCCAGCCGGAGCCGTCGCACAGGAGCATCCCCTGCTTGCGGCTGACGTAGGGGTCGTCGATGCCCACGGCCACGTGCACGTCGTCCTGGCCGCGGCCGAAGAGCACCTCGTGGTTCGCGCTCGGCTTCTTCTGATACTGCCGCTCGTCCGCGACCACCAGGATCGTTCCCGGCGGCGTGGTCCGGGTGAAGCCGTTGAACACCATCTCGCACTCCTCGAGTCCCGCCAGCCCCGCCGGCCATGCCCATACGCGCGCGGACACCGTAGCAAGCCGGCCGCGGGACCGGTCCCGTCCCCGCCGGGATCCGTGGCGCGTAGGTGCGGCGGGATCGGGTGGGATTCGGATACGGTGGGTTCAGGGCTCAGATCGCCGGGAGTGGGGTGGAACGAAACCGTGCCTTCCTTGTCGTCCGGCGTCACGGTCGCACTGCGCCTCGCGGGCTTCGAGGCGCGCAGCGGGCCGGGCGCGATGGGTCCGGACCACCTGCTGCTCGCGCTGAGCTGGCTCAGCGATCGATCGGTGCCGCACCGGTTCGAGGACCCGGACAAGCGCCGTGAGCTCGCGGACGAGGGCGAGCAGCTGCGCGAGCGGTTCGCCGAGGCGGGGATCGATCCGGACGAGCTGCGCGGGGCGCTGCGTACGGCGCTGGCGGCGGCCGAGGCCGAGCCGATCGCGGACGACGGTGTGCCGGTGAACACGGCCCTGATGCGCACGATCCGGCGCGCGGGCGAGCTCGGCGAGCACAACCACGCCGGGGTCGTCGAGCTGCTGCGGGCGATCCTGGAGCAGCCGCTGCCGCGCTGCCGGGAGGTCTTCGAGCTGCTCGGCGTGGACGAGCCCTTACACGCGTTCTTCCCCGAGATAACGCGCGCCGCGGTGGAGTCGCAGCCGCCGTCCGAGGCCGAAGCCGAGCACGATCCCGATCCCGAGGCGGAGCGCGACGCGGCGCTCGACGACCTGGACGTGGCGATCCCGGAGCAGACGAAGCGGATTCCGCGCCGAGCACGGCATGCCGTCGCGGAGACGCGTACGCCGCTGCTGGACCGCTATGGCAGGAAGCTGTCGTTGCTCGCGCGGGAGGGTGCGCTGCCGCCGCTGATCGGGCGCGAGCAGGAGATGTTGAGCCTCGCGCGGGTGCTGGTGCGGCAGCGGAAGGCGAACGCGGTGCTGGTCGGCGAGGCGGGCGTCGGCAAGACCGGGATCGTGGAGGGCCTGGCCGCGCGGCTGGCGGCGGGCGGCGCGCCGGAGGATCTCGCCGGGGTTGAGATCGTGGAGCTGACGATGTCGGCCCTGGTCGCGGGCACGAAGTACCGCGGCGAGTTCGAGGAGCGGATGGAGGCCGTCCTCAAGGAGGCGCGCGAGACGCCCGGGGTGATCCTCTTCCTCGACGAGCTGCACACGGTCCTCGGCGCGGGCGGCACGTCGGGCTCGGCCGACGCGGCGAGCATCCTCAAGCCGATGCTGGCGCGCGGCGAGATCCGGGTGATCGGGGCGACGACGGCGGGTGAATACCAGCGGTATGTCGAGGAGGACCCGGCGCTGCAGCGCAGGTTCGCCGTGATCTGGGTCGAGGAGCCGACGCGCGCCGAGGCCGTGGAGATCCTCGAGGGCGTGGCGGGGCATCTGGAGCGGCACCACCGGATCGAGATCGCCGAGGACGCGCCGGCGGCCGCCGTGGAGCTGGCGATCCGTTACCTTCCGGAGTTTCACCTGCCGGACAAGGCCATCGACCTGCTGGACGAGGCGTGCGCGGCCGCTCGGATTCCGCGGTTGACTCCGGCCGCCGAGACTGCCTCGCCCGCCACGCGGGTCGGACGGACCGAACTGGTGTCCGTCGTGGCGGAGCGTGCGCGGATCCCGGTCGAACGGGTGGCCGTGAGCGAGGCGCAGCGGCTGCTCCGCCTCGAAGAGCAGCTGTCCCGGCGGGTGATCGGCCAGGACGCGGCGGTCGCGGCGGTATCAGAGGCGGTACGCGCCTCGCGCGCCGGGCTGGGCGATCCGCGGCGGCCGATCGGCGTGTTCCTGCTCGCCGGGCCGACGGGCTCGGGCAAGACCGAGCTGGCCAAGGCGCTCGCCGAATTCCTGTTCGACGACGAGCGGCGGCTGATCCGCATCGACATGTCGGAGTATCAGGACAGGTATACGGTTTCCCGGCTGCTGGGAGCTCCGCCCGGATATCTCGGCCACGATCGGGAAGGCCAGCTCAGCGGTCCGCTGCGGGCGCACCCGCACAGCGTCGTGCTGTTCGACGAGGTGGAGAAGGCGCATCCCGAGGTGCTCGACCTGTTCCTGCAGATCTTCGACGAGGGCCGGCTCACGGACGCGCGCGGGCGCCGGATCTCCTTCACCGAGACCGTCGTGATGCTGACGACGAACCTCGGCTACGAGCGCGGAGCCTCCGGCGGCATGGGGTTCCAACGGACGGGAGCCGCGTCGGCCGCGGCGCCGACGCCGGGACCGGGCAAGATCATGGCCGAGCTCCACAGAACACTGCGACCCGAGCTGCTCGGCCGGGTCGGCAACGTCGTCGTCTTCGATCCGCTCACCCGCGCGGCACTGGACGCCGTGCTGGACAAGCTGATCGCCCGCGTGCACGACCGGCTCGCGGACCGCTCGCTGAGGCTGGAACTCGACCGGGCGGCGCGGGAACTGCTGCTGGAGCAGGGTACTGATCCGCGCTCGGGCGCGCGGGCGCTTGAGCAGGCCGTCGAGCGGGTTCTGGTGCGGCCGCTCGGGCGCGCGCTGCTAGGCTCGGCGCTTCCGGACGGCTCGATCGTGCGGGTTTCCGCATCGGACGGAGAGCTCGAATTCGCCCCGGAAGGCGGCGGGAACTGAACAGGACGGTGCCGATGGGCCGCGCGACCGTGTCGCTGGCGCTGGTGAACGGACGCGGCGAGAGCAGCGAATTCGTGTTCGACGAACGCTCGACCTGCCTGATCGGCCGGGGCGAGGACTGCTCGCCGCGGCTGCCCAACGACGAGCACCACCGTTCCGTCTCACGGCACCACTGCATGCTGGACATCAACCCGCCGGACGTGCGCATCCGCGACTTCGGCAGCCGCAACGGGACCTTCGTCAACGGCGCGAAGATCGGCCAGCGCGACCCGGGCCAGAGCGCGGCGCAGGGTCGCGGCCTCGGCACACAGGAGCGCGACCTCAAGGACGGCGACGAGGTGCGGCTCGGGCGCTCGGTGGCGTTCCGGGTGAACGTGGCCGTGCCGCCCGAGGAGGCCACGACGCTCGTCGTCTCGCCGGAGCAGGCCGCGACGCTGCCGCCGCCCGGCTGCGTGAAGTGCGGCAGGGAGATCACCCAGGAGCTCGGTCGGCGCGGCGCGGCGGCGGGCCGGTACGTGTGCGCGGCCTGCCAGGCGAACCCGCAGGACGTGATGACGCTGCTGGTGAAGCTGGCCCAGGCGGGTACCCGCAGCGACCTGCGCGCGATCGCCGAGTACGACCTGCTCGGCGAGCTCGGCCGGGGCGGCATGGGCGCGGTTTACCTGGCCAGGCACCGGGAGTCCGGCCGGCTCGTCGCGCTGAAGCTGATGCTGCCGAGGGTCGCGGCGAACGAGGTGGCGCGCGCCCGGTTCCGGCGCGAGGTCGAGCTGACCAGGCGGCTGCGCCACCCGAACATCGCGGCGCTGTACGAGGACGGATTCGCCGACGGGGCGTTCTTCTTCACGTCCGAGTACTGCGAGGGCGGCAGCCTCGACAAGCTGCTGCAGATCAGGGGCGGCACACTGCCCGTCGACGAGGCCGTCCGATACGCGCTGGACGTGCTGGAGGGCCTGGACTACGCACACAACGAGACTGTTGTGCACCGCGACCTGAGCCCGTCGAACATCCTGCTCGCCGAGTCCACCGGCGCCGGGATGCGCGGCCACGGCGGCGCGCGCGGCAGTGCTCCGTACGTCGCGAAGGTCGGCGATTTCGGTCTCGGCAAGGCCTTCGACCAGGCCGGTCTCAGTGGTCTGACGCGGACGGGCGCGAAGGCCGGCAAGCCGTGGTACGTCGCGCGGCAGCAGGTGGTGAACTTCAAGAACGTCCCGAAGTCGGTGGACGTCTGGGCGCTCGCCGCCTGCCTTTACAAGTGCCTGACCGGCACCTACGTCCGCGATTTCCCCGGCGACGTGGATCAGTGGCACGTGATCCTCTACAGCTCGCCGGTCCCGATCCGGCAGCGCGACCCGCACGTGCCGCGCGCGCTCGCCGAGGTGATCGACACGGCGCTGATCGATCAGCAGGAGATCGGCTTCGAGTCCGCCGCCGCCTTCCGCGAGGCGCTGCGCTCGGCCTGGAAGTCGCTGTGACCCAGCCGAACTCGGGCCTGAGTCAGGACCCGTAGCCGCCGAGCAGCAGCCGGTGGCCCGGCCTGCCGACGCCGTGTTCGAGGCCGACCAGCACGGCGACGAGGACGGTGCGACCGGGCGAGGCGTGGATCAGCCGGTCCGCGACCTTGACCTGATAGTCGCAGCGCAGCATGGAGCCGAGGCCCGCGCCGGTGGCCGAGAGGCCGATGCGCTGGGCGAGGATGCCGGCCTGCAGGTTGAGCATCCGGTACCAGCGGTCGCCGTGCTCGCGGTATCCGTGCTCGTAGTCGCCGACGATCAGCAGCGCGCACGCGGCCTGGAAGTGGGCGAGTTCGCCGTCGCTGCCGCTGGGGAACAGCGTGCGCGGATCGACGGTCTCGCGCACCCGGCCGAGCGCGCCGGTGGCGGCGGACCGCTTGTAGCAGGCCGGTTCCAGGCCGTCCACGCGGTTGGCGACGCAGTAGAGGTCCAGGCTCGCGAACTCGGCGCCGTGGCCGGTGCGGATGTCGCTGGGGATCTCCTCGGCCGCCGTCTCGAGGATCTCCAGCACGCGCGGCAGCGGGATCGAGACCGCGTCGAACCCGTCGGCGGCCGTGTGCCTGGCCATGATCCGCCGCGGAATCCCGGCCTGGTTGGCGCCGGGATCGGTGGAGAACGCGGGGACGGGGAGCGGCGCGTCGTGCCCGAGGCCCGCGGTGACGATCGCGCGCACCGACTCGGCACGCGGGTCGAGGCCGAGGATCCGGTTCAGCCGCGCCTCGTCGAAGCGCGTGTGCACCCGCACCTCCGCACCCGCCGCGTCGATCAGCGCGAGCGCCTGACCGGCCAGCACGCCGGTGTCCAGGGTCTGCATCCGGTGCCCGAAGCCGCCGAACGCGGGCAGGTTGGCCTCGTGCCGCGAGGTGAGCAGCAGGATCAGCCGCGGGCGCTCGGCGGGCTGGGCCTCCAGCGCGTCCACGATCTGCCTGCGCAGGTCCGCCTCGTTCAGCCGCTCCAGCGCGTGCGCCGACGGGAGGTAGTGGCAGAGCCCGAACTCGGCGGAGAGATACAACTCCCCCGGGTATGCCGCTCCGCCCGAGGGCAGCGGCCGCCCGGCCCGGACCCCGCCGCCGCCCCATTCGACCCGGGTGACGCCGTAGGTCAGCGCGAGCAGGTCGCCGAGCCCGTCCGGCCGGTCGGCCCGGAAGCCGGTGCGCGCCCGCGGCGGGTAGGGCAGCGGGACGGCCTCGGCCGCGGGGTACGACTTCGCCTCGGGCCGCGGCGCGGACAGGTCGATGTAGGGCACCTTGCACCCGTGCTCGGCGTGGTAGAGCCGCGCTGCCTCGCCGCCCGACTCGGGCGTGTGAGGGTACGCGGGCGCGCTCGCCGACATGGGAACCGCCCTCCTCGTCCATGCGTCGTCATGACTCGACGGGTCCGCCAGGTCAACAGACGTCATATTTCAGACGCCTGAGCCGAGCATGGGGTTGACCATCGCGAAGACCTTGGCGAAGTTGTTATCTGACGACTGTCACCGGACGGCGAAGTTGGCGGTGCGCAGGTCCAGGACCACCGGCCCAACCTCGTAATCCGCGTCCATCGCGTGCAGACCCGCGGCGTGCTGCAGCAGGCTGAGACAGAGCTGGTTGGCCGCGAGGGCGGCGGTCGGGCCGCCGAAGTAGCGGCTGGTGGCGCGGCTGGTCGCCGCTGACCGCGCGGCGGACCGATCGCGCGGCGTGAAGCTCACCGGCGCCAGCGTCGGCACGGCGACCTGGCTGATGACGACCTCGTCCGCGCTGATGATCGCCTCTCCGTGCCGGACGCCCATGCGCGCGGCGAGGTTCCGCAGCCGCGCGGCACGCTCGCGGTCCGGCCGGTCCGAGGCGTACAGCAGCACGCCCGCGTCCGGCGGCAGGTCGCGCGGCTCGCCGTCGACGAACTCGAGTCTGGCCGCCATATCCCGGTGCAGCAGGGGTTTCGCGCACTCCGTGAGGCTGCTGCGGTCCGTCGCCGACTCGCCCCACTCGTCCGCGGCCACCACGTGCGCCCGCACGTGTTCGACCCCTGTCGCCAGCAGCGCGAGCGCGGTCGCGGTCAGCAGTCTGCCGGAGCCGACCGCCACCGGCGCGGATTCGCGGTAACTCTGGAACCTGCGCTCCGGCGAGTCCGCCTCGCGCGCCAGGAACTCGATCACCGACGCGTGCAGGCTGCGGATGGCCGGGCTGAGGGTGTGCGGCACGTCGTACTGCGCGTCGCGGGCAAAGCCTTCCCGCAGCAGGAATTCGACCAGGCCGAGCACCCGCTGCGCCGCCATCGGCGAGAGCTTCTCGACCAGGTCGACGACCGAGTGTTCGCCGTCCAGGAACGGGCAGACGCGCTCGAACCACGGGTAGAGCCCCGGTGCGTGCAGCGCGGCCTCGTGCCCGGGCCCGCGCACCGACAGCCCGGTCTCCGAGGGCAGGAACCGGATGTCCGGCAGCAGTCTCGGCTTCACGGCGACTCCCGCGATCGCAAGTGTGGCATGTGTGGGGGGAAGCCGGACTATACCGGTCCGTGCTGCCTTCGCGAAAGAAAGGCTCTGATACGCGGCGGCGGCCGACGTCGTGGACTCAGGACACGACGTCG
>NZ_DASZKT010000245.1:0-15696 GCF_035552695.1 Actinospica sp. | reverse complement strand
GGGCCACCCGTCCCCTCCCGAGCCGTGGATTCCCCCGATTGGCGGGCGCGCGTCCGATCGCCTAACGCCCCGTCAGCGGAAAGGTCACGCATTCCCGACCGACCGAATCGGCACCCGGACCCGACCGTCGAACGGCCGCCGACAGCATCGTGAGATCCAGGCCCTCGATCAGCGCCTCGCGGGACGAGCCGAGCCGCCGGACGCGGCACGGACAGCTCTGCGCTTCCTTCTTCGCCTGTCTAACGCCACCGTTCTCTGCTTGCGCCCGAGCAGATCCCCCCACCGCAGGCCGCCGACGCGAGCCGGGCGCGCTGGGAGCCGGGCGTGGGGCGGGTGGGTGGGGCGCGGACAACTCGCCTTCCCCCGAATACCGGACTCAGCGGCACGAGGCACCGACCACAGAGCAACGACGCGGACAATCGTGACGGCAGTGCCTCACACGCCTGACGAAATCGCGACGCCGAGCCGGGCGAAGCGCGGAACGGCGCAGACCGCTGGCCTACCGCAGGCCGCCGACGCGAGCCGGGCGCGCTGGGAGCCGGGCGTGGGGCGGGTGGGCGGGGCGCGGACAACTCGCCCTCCCACGAACACCGGACCCAGCAGCACCAGGCACCGACCACGCGGCCACGACGCGGACAATCGCGGCGGCAGTGCGTTACGCGCCGGACGAAGGCGGGACTCCGGCTGCGGCGTCCGCGGCCTTCGGGGCGCGGGTCAGGCCTCGGCGTTGAGGGCGTCGAGGACCTGCTGGAGGTCGTCGGGGCGGACGAGCACCTCGCGGGCCTTGGCGCCCTCGCTCGGGCCGACGACGCCGCGCTGTTCGAGGAGGTCCATCAGGCGGCCGGCCTTGGCGAAGCCGACGCGGAGCTTGCGCTGGAGCATCGAGGTCGAGCCGAACTGGCTGGAGACGATCAGCTCGGCGGCCTGGACGAGCAGCTCGAGGTCCTCGCCGATCTCCTCCTCGGGCTTCTTCGCCGCGGCCTGGGTCTCGGTGACGTCGCTGCGGTACTCGGCCTGGAGCTGGGACTTGCAGTGGTCGACGACGGCCGTGATCTCCTCGTCGGAGAGGTACGCGCCCTGGAGGCGGACCGGCTTCGACGCGCCCATCGGCAGGAACAGGGCGTCGCCCTTGCCGACGAGCTTCTCGGCGCCGGGCTGGTCGAGGATGACCCGGGAGTCGGCGAGCGAGGACGTGCCGAACGCCAGCCGTGACGGGACGTTGGCCTTGATCAGGCCCGTGACGACGTCGACGCTCGGGCGCTGGGTCGCGAGCACCAGGTGGATGCCCGCGGCTCGGGCGAGCTGGGTGATGCGGACGATCGAGTCCTCGACGTCCCTCGGCGCGACCATCATCAGGTCGGCCAGCTCGTCCACGATCACCAGCAGGTACGGGTACCTGCGGTACTCGCGGTCGCTGCCGAGCGGGACCTTGATCTTGCCCGCCTCGACCGCGGCGTTGTAGTCGTCGAGGTGCCGGAAGCCGGTCTCGGCGAGGTCGTCGTAGCGCAGCTCCATCTCGCGCACGACCCACTGCAGCGCCTCGGCGGCCTTCTTCGGCGAGGTGATGATCTTGGTGACGAGGTGGGGTACGCCGTCGTACGCGGTCAGCTCGACCCGCTTGGGGTCGACGAGGATCAGCTGCACCTGCTCCGGGGTGGCCCGCATCAGCACCGAGGTGATCAGCGTGTTGATGCAGGTGCTCTTGCCGGCGCCGGTCGCGCCCGCGACGAGGATGTGCGGCATCTTCGTCAGGTTGGCCGTGATGTTCCGGCCCTCGACGTCCTTGCCGAGGCCGACGAGCATCGGGTGCGCATCGGTGGCCGCGTCGCCGGAGCGCAGGATGTCGCCGAGCGAGACCATCTCGCGGTCGGTGTTCGGGATCTCGATGCCGATCGCGCTCTTGCCGGGGATCGGCGACAGGATCCGCACGTCCGCCGAGGCCACCGCGTAGGCGATGTTCTTCGACAGGGCCGTGATGCGCTCCACCTTGACCGCCTGGCCGAGTTCGACCTCGTACCTGGTCACGGTCGGCCCGCGGGTGAAGCCGGTGACCTTGGCGTCCACCACGAACTGGGCGAACACGCCGGTCAGCGCCTCGACGACGGAGTCGTTCGCCTTGGACCTGGCCTTGAGCGGCGCGCCCTGGGCGAGCAGGTCCATCGCCGGGAGCTGATAGTCCTCGCCGCTGAGCAGGGTGACCTGCTCGACGCGCTGCGCGGGGGCGGCCTGCGCCTTCTTGCGGGCCTTCGCCTTCTGTTCCTTCTGCTGCTGCATCGGCAGCGGAAGCAGCACCGTCGGTTCGGCGAGGTCGGGGTCGTCCGGGAGGTTGGGCTGGACCTCGTCATCGGGGACGGGCGGCGCGAGCGGCAGTCCGCGGACGGCCGGGAGCCCGCTCGGCTCCTGCTCGCCGTCGACGCGCGGATCGTCCTCGGGCAGTCGGCCGTGGAACGCGGTGTCCAGCATCCGATCGGCCGTGGAACGCGCGTTGCGCAGCCGGCCGGGGATGCGGTAGACCGGCGTCGCGGTCGTGACCAGCAGGCCGAAGAAGGCCAGCATGACCAGCAGCGGCACGGTGACCCACTGGCTGAACACGGCCGAGAGCGGCGCGGAGGCGAACCAGCCGATCCAGCCCGTGCCGTGCCGCATCGCCTCGGAGCCCATCGAGGGGCGCGGGGCGCCGCGCGCGATGTGCACGATGCCGAGCACGCCGAGGCTCAGGCAGGTCAGGCCGATGGCGATCCGCCCGGCGTCCTCGACCGTCTCCTTCGGGTGCCGCATCACGCGCACCGCGAGGCCGAACAGCAGCAGCGGCACGGCCCACGCGAGGCAGCCGGCGGCACCAGCCACGACCGTGTAGAGGCCGTCGCCCAACCAGCCGGGCATCTTGTGGAATATGGCCGCGCCCACGATGAGGCCGAGCGCGATCAGCAGCAGGCCCCAGCCGTCGCGACGGTGGTCGGGATGCAGGCCGCGCGCCTCGGCGGAGGCGGGCCGGGCGTCCGAATCGGTACGGGCGGCGGGCACGTCGCTGGCCATCCCGGTCTGCGGTCCGGGGTCGCGGCGCCGACGGCCGGTGCGTACCAGGCCGCCGATCCCCCGGCTGGCCCCGAGCCAGAGCACGGACAGGAAGAGCTCGACCGCGCGCACCAGCAGCTCGATCGGTCCCGGGATGGTCGGGGCATTCTTGGCCGAGTTTTTGCCCTTCGCGGACGCGCGAGGCTTGGCGGCGGCCTTCTTGGCCGGACGCTTGGCCTGCGTGCGCTTGGCTGAGGCAGGGGACGGCATGCTTCGAGAGTACTCGAAGATCGCGGCCGGATGCCTGTTCTGATGACACCGGACGCGGCGTCAGAACGGTGCGCGGTACGGCGAAGTATCCGAACTCAGGTCAGGGCGTCGAGCGCGGAGCGCAGCCGGCCGAGCCGGGTGCCCAGTGTGTCGAGGGCGGCGGTGAGGTCGGCGCGCGGAACGGCGGCCTGGTGGTCGCCCTCCCCCTTCGCGCCCGAGCCGGCCGCGAGCCGCTCGAGGCCGTGCACGTTCTCCTCCACGGCCGCGAGCCGCGCCGCGAGCTCGGCGACCAGCCACGCGCCGTCCCGGCCGGCCTCGTCGCGCGCGGCGAGCCGGTCGGCGAGCAGCTGCGCCTGCTCCTTGAGCAGCAGGTTCTTCCGGTGCAGCTCGACGAAGACGGACACCTTCGCGCGCAGGATCCACGGGTCGAAGGGCTTGGCGAGGTAGTCCACCGCGCCCGCCGCGTAGCCGCGGAAGGTGTGGTGCGGGCCGTTGGACACCGCGGTCAGGAAGATGATCGGGATGTCCTTGGTCCGCTCCCGCCGCTTGATGTGCGCGGCGGTCTCGAAGCCGTCGAGGCCGGGCATCTGCACGTCCAGCAGGATCACCGCGAAGTCCTCGGTGAGCAGCGCCTTGAGCGCCTCCTCGCCCGAGGTCGCCCGCACCAGGGTCTGGTCCAGGGCGCCGAGCACGGCCTCGAGGGCGACCAGGTTCTCCGGGCGGTCGTCCACGAGCAGGATCTTCGCCCTTTCGACCATGGGTGGTTCGCCTTCCAGCTCCGGCTGTGGGTGGGTGCCGCCGTCTACCGTACCCGTCCGGGACCATCACTCGCAGTGAGCCAGAGTCTGATCAGGTCGAGCAACTGCCCGGTGACGACCGGTTTCGTCACATATTCGGAGGCGCCGGCGTCGACGGCCTTCTCCCGGTCGCCCTGCATCGCCTTGGCCGTGAGCGCGATGATCGGCAGGTCGGCGAAGCGCTCCATCCGGCGGACGGCGCGCATCGTGGTGTACCCGTCCATCTCGGGCATCATGATGTCCATCAGCACGAGGTCGATCCGGTCGGCGCGCTCGAGCATGTCGATCGCCTCCAGGCCGTTCTCCGCGTAACGCACCGTCAGGCCGTGCTGTTCGAGCACGCTGGTGAGGGCGAAGACGTTGCGCACGTCGTCGTCGACGACGAGCACCACCTCGCCGTCGAAGCGGCCGTTGTAGCGCGGCGCGGGCTCGGCGCCCTGCTGCGAGCGGCGTCCGTTGGCGCTGTTTCCGCCGCCGGAACGCCGGGAGGCCGACGACCCGGCCTCGCCCTGCGCGCCGTGGTCGTCCACGACGCCGAGCATGCCGCGCTGCTCCGGCATCCGCACCCGGGGTACCGAGATCGCCTGGATCGGCGGCTCCAACGGCAGGTACAGCGTGAAGACCGAGCCGCGGCCGAGCGTGGACTGCACGGTGATCGCGCCGCCGAGCAGGTGCGCGATCTCGCGGCTGATGGACAGTCCGAGGCCGGTTCCGCCGTGCTTGCGGCTGATCGTGCCGTCCGCCTGCTGGAAGGCCTCGAAGATGATCCGCAGCTTCTCCTCGGCGATGCCGATGCCGGTGTCGGCGACCTCGAAGACGACGGCCTTGGGCAGCGTCGTGACCTCCTCGCCATCGCCCACGTGGATCTGCTCGGCCACCGAGATGCGCAGCTCGACGGTGCCCTCGCCGGTGAACTTGGTCGCGTTGGACAGCAGGTTGCGCAGCACCTGCTGCAGCCGCTGCTCGTCGGTGTGCAGCTCGGCGGGGGCGCGCGGGTCGAGCCGGACGGCGAAGTCCAGGCCCTTCTCCGCGGTCAGCGGCCGGAAGGTCGCCTCCACGTACTCGACCAGCGAGGACAGTGCTATCGGGGCCGCCTGGACGTCCATCCGGCCCGCCTCGATCTTGGACAGGTCCAGGATGTCGCTGATCAGGCCGAGCAGGTCGGAGCCCGCGCCGTGGATCGTGTCGGCGAACTCGATCTGCTTGGTCGTCAGGTTGCCCTCGTTGTTGTCCGAGAGCAGCCGGGCGAGAATCAGCAGGCTGTTGAGCGGGGTGCGCAGCTCGTGCGACATGTTGGCGAGGAACTCGCTCTTGTACTTGCTCGCCAGCGCCAGCTGGTCGGCGCGCTCCTGCAGCGCCTGCCTGGCCTGCTCGATCTCCGAGTTCTTGACCTCGATGTCCTTGTTCTGCCTGGCCAGCAGCGCGGCCTTCTCGGCGAGCTCGGCGTTCGAGCGGCGCAGTTCCTCCTGCTGGGACTGCAGTTCCTCGGAGCGCTCCTCCAGCTGGGAGGTCAGCTGCCTGGACTTGGCCAGCAGGTCCTCGGTCACCGAGTTCGCGATGATCGTGTTCACCGTGACGCCGACGGACTCCATGATCTGGTTCAGGAAGGCCAGCTGGGTCTCGGTGAACTGCTGGAAGGTGGCGATCTCGATGACCGCGAGCACCTGGTTCTCGAAGAGCACCGGCAGCACGATCAGCGAGGCCGGGTCGGCCGAACCGAGGCCGCTGCCGATCCGCAGGTAGCCCGCCGGGACCTTCGTCAGGTGGATCTGCTTGCGCTGCTCGGCGACCTGGCCGACGAGGCCGTCGCCGAGCCGGAAGGTCTCGCTTTCGCCGTCCGGGGTCACCGCGGCCCGGCCGTAGCCGGCGAGCATCCGCAGCTGGTCCCCCTCGAGCAGGTAGAACGCGCCGTGCTGGGCGTTGACCACCGGGGTGAGCTCGGCCATGATCAGCTGCGCCACGGCCAGCGGGTCACGCTGGCCCTGCATCAGGCTGCTGATGCGGGCCAGGTTGCCCTTGAGCCAGTCCTGGTCCTGGTTGCGCCGGGTGGTCTCGCGCAGGTTGGCGATCATCTGGTTGATGTTGTCCTTCAGCGCGTCCACCTCCCCGGACGCGTCCACGTCGATCTGCTGGGTCAGGTCGCCCTTGGTCACCGCGGTGGCCACCTCGGCGATCGCGCGCACCTGGGTGGTCAGGTTTCCGGCGAGCTGGTTGACGGACTCGGTCAGCCGCTGCCAGGTCCCGGCGACGCCCGGCACGGTGGCCTGGCCGCCGAGCTGGCCCTTGGTGCCGACCTCGTGCGCGACTCGGGTGACCTCGGAGGCGAAGGCGGAGAGCTGGTCGACCATCGTGTTGATGGTGTTCTTCAGCTCCAGGATCTCGCCGCGCACGTCCACGTCGATCTTCTTGGACAGGTCGCCGCGGGCCACGGCCGTGGTCACCATCGCGATGTTGCGGACCTGGCCGGTCAGGTTGTTCGCCATGACGTTGACGGTGTCGGTGAGGTCCTTCCAGGTGCCGGCCACGCCGGGGACCTTGGCCTGACCGCCGAGCTGGCCCTCCGTGCCGACTTCTCGCGCGACTCGGGTCACCTCGTCCGCGAACGCCGACAGCTGATCCACCATCGCGTTGATGGTGCTCTTCAGCTCCAGCACCTCGCCGCGCGCGTCGACGTCGATCTTCTCGGACAAATCGCCCCGCGCCACCGCGATGGCCACCTGCGCGATGCCTCGCACCTGGGTGGTCAGGTTGGAGGCCATGACGTTGACGGTGTCGGTCAGGTCCTTCCAGATGCCCGCGACGCCGCGCACGTGCGCCTGGCCGCCCAACTGGCCCTCGGTACCGACTTCTCGGGCGACTCGGGTCACCTCGTCGGCGAACGCGGACAGCTGATCCACCATCGTGTTGACGGTGTCCTTCAGCTGGAGGATCTCGCCGCGCGCGTCGACGGTGATCTTCTGCGACAGGTCGCCCTGCGCCACCGCCGTCGTGACCAGCGCGATGTTACGCACCTGGCTCGTCAGGTTCGACGCCATCGAGTTCACCGAGTACGTGAGCTCTTCCCAGACCCCTGCGACGCCCGGCACGGTCGCCTGGCCGCCGAGCTGGCCCTCCGTACCGACTTCTCGCGCGACTCGGGTCACCTCGTCCGCGAACGCGGACAGCTGATCCACCATCGCGTTGACGGTCTTCTTCAGCTCCAGCACCTCGCCGGACGCGTCGACCTCGATCTTCTTGGACAGGTCGCCCTGCGCCACCGCCGTCGTGACCAGCGCGATGTTACGCACCTGGCCGGTCAGGTTCGACGCCATCGAGTTGACGGAGTTCGTCAGGTCCTTCCAGGTGCCGCCCACGCCCGGAACCCAGGCCTGGCCGCCCAATCGGCCCTCGGTACCGACCTCGCGGGCGACTCGGGTCACCTCGTCGGCGAAGGTGGAGAGCTGGTCGACCATCGAGTTGATGGTCTCCTTGAGGTCAAGCATCTCGCCGGCGACCTCGACGGTGATCTTCTGCGACAGGTCGCCCTCGGCCACGGCGGTGGTGACGCCGGCTATGTCCCGCACCTGGGCGGTCAGGTTCAGCGCCGCGGAGTTCACCGAGTCGGTGAGGTCGCGCCAGATGCCGTCGGCGCCGGGCACCTGGGCCTGGCCGCCGAGCCGTCCCTCGGTGCCGAGCTCGCGGGTGACGCGGATCACCTCGGAGGCGAAACCGGAGAGCTGGTCCACCATCGAGTTGATCGTCGACTTCAGCTCGTCCATCACACCGGCCGCGGGGCCCTCGACCTTGCGGGACAGGTCGCCGCCGGCCACCGCCGTCGTCACCCGCAGCAGCTCGTGCACCTGCGCGCCGAGCCGGGACCAGGTCTGCTCCATCGAGCCGATCAGGGTGGACCACTCGCCGGGGAACTGCCCGGCCCGCGGGCCGGCGGCGGGCGGCGCGCCGGTGCGTCCGGCGAACTGGCCGGGACCGACCTCCTCGCCGGCGACCTGCCGGGTCATCCACTCGATGGCCTCGTGCAGCTGCCGCTGCTGGATCGTGAGGCGATTCACACCGCGCACGTGCCGCAGCATGTCCCCGCGCAGGGTCCTGCCGTCCACCTGGTGGTCCACCGGGACGGCCGCGGCCTCGCGCAGCTTGCCCTCGGCGAGCAGCTCGACGACCTGGCTGGTCTCCTGGATCGGCAGCACCAGGTTGTCCAGCATCCCGTTGACCGACTCGACGGTGCGCTGCCAGGAGCCGCCGCCCGGGCCCGGCGCCATCCTGGCGCCGATCCGCCCGTCGCGGCCCACCGCCTTCGACACCCGGCCGAGTTCGGCGTGCAGGGCCTGCTCACGGTCCACGATCTCGTTGACCACGGCCGCGAGCTGGGCGATCGGGGAGCCGGGGCGCACGTCGAGCCGCCGGCGCAGATCGCCGTCCCGGACCGAGCGCAGCGTGCGAAGCGCCTCGGCCAACTCGACCGCGGTCGCCTCGTCCACCGCCGCATCTGCCATGCTCGTCGCGCGCTGCGTCATCGGCACTCCTCCGACTCGCCCGGTGGTGGTCGGGCAAGGTTGTACTTCCCGCGTTGCGGCGTCCGTCCTTGTATCGTATGCCGTCCGCCGACGCCGTTGTCCTGATTCAATCCGAAATACAGCGGCGGTATTCGTTCTACACTGCACGTCGTGAGCCAGTCCCGAGCCGCCCAGTTCGCCGTCGTGCCCGAGGCGGCCAACCGGGCGCGCCACTTCGTCCGGGAAACCCTGACGGAATGGGGCAAGTCCGGCGAATTCGGACTGGAGTCGGTGCTGGACGACGCCCTGCTGCTCACCAGCGAGCTGGTGACCAACGCCGTCGTGCACGCGGGCACCGCTGCCTCGGTGCAGTGCGAGCTGCGCCCCGGGGCCGACGGTGTGCCCGCCGGGATCCGGGTCGAGGTGGCCGACCGGCATCCGAGCAAGCCCCTGCCCGCGCTGGCCGGGCCGGAAACCACGCGCGCCACCGTCGAGAAGGGCGAGTCGGAGCACGGCTACGGGCTGTATCTGATCAGCTACCTCGCGGACGCCTGGGGCGTGCAGTACTCGCGCGGCGCCAAGCAGGTCTGGTTCGAGCTGCGGCTGCCCGGCGGCGATCCCGGCCCGGCCGACGCGCTGCCCCCGGTGCCGGCCGCCCAGGCCGCGGACGACCTGCCGCCCTGGGACCCGCACAGCATCGAGGAGCTGGACGAGCACCTGCGCGGGGTCGCCGAGCACATCAGGAACCTGTTCGAGATGGACTCCGCGGTGATCCTGCTGGCCGAGGACGACGCGCCGGGCACGCTCCGGCTGCGCGCCGCCGCCGGGGTGCGCGCGGGCTCGCTGCCCCCGGTCACCCAGTCGCCGAGCGCGGCGAGCCGGATCGACCTGTCCGCCTTCCCGGCCGTCTACCCGGACCTCGCCGGTCCCGGGGACCACTCCAGCGCGCTGGTCGCGGCGCTGGCCGAGCTCGGACTGCGTTCGCTGGCCACCGCCCCGCTGGCGGTCGGCGGGCGCACCACCGGCCTGATCGCCGTCGCCGACCACGCGCCGGGCCGGTTCGGCGACCCGGACGCGCTGCGGCTGGCCGCGGAGGCCGAGCGGATCGCGCTGACCGTGGAGACCGCGCGGCTCGCGGAGGCCGGGCAGAGCCGCCGTGCCGCGCTGTCCTTCCTGGCCGAGGCGGGCGAACTGCTCGCCGGGTCGCTGGATCCGGAGCGCACGCTCGCGCTGGCCGCGCAACTGCTGGTGCCCTCGCTGGCCCGCTGGTGCGCGATCTACCGGCGCGACGAGACGGGGCGCGAGAAGCCCGCGCTGGTCTGGCACGCCGACGAGGAGATGTACGACGCGCTGGCCGAGGCCGTGCGCGCGTCCGGCGAGCCGGAGCCGGGAACCGACGGCGGACTCTGGCCCGCCACCGCGGCCGACGCGCTGCGGCCCGGCGAACTGCTGGTGCTTCCGCTGGAGGCGCGCGGCCGCCCGCTCGGCACGATAGCGCTGGCGACGCAGCCGGGCGCGAGCTTCGCCAGGGACGCCGCGGATCTGGCCTGGGACCTGGCCAGGCGGATCTCGGTGACGTACGACGCCGCGCTGTCCTACGCCGAGCTGCGGCGCACCGCCAACCTGCTGCAGGCCTCGCTGCTGCCGCCGGAGATCCCGCGGGTGGCCGGGGCCGACATCGCCGTGTTCTACCATCCGGCCGGGCAGGACGGGGCGAGCGCGGACCGGGCGTACGACACGATGGTCGGCGGCGACTTCTACGACGTGTTCGAGATCCGGCAGGGCTGCTGGGGACTGGCGATCGGCGACGTGTGCGGCACCGGCCCGCAGGCGGCGGCCGTCACCGGCCTGGCCAGGCACGCGCTGCGGCTGCTGGCCCGCGAGGGCCTGCGTCCCTCGACCGTGATACACCGGCTGAACCAGGCGATCCTGGACGAGGGCGAGCGCGGCAGGTTCCTGACCCTGGTCTACGCCGAGGCCGAACCGCAGCCGGACGGCTCGCTCAGCCTCGCGCTGATCTGCGCCGGACACCCGCCGCCGCTGATCCTGCGGGCCGGCGGGGTCGTCGAGATCTCGGCGTCCTCGCAGCCGCTGCTCGGAGTAATCGATGGCGATCCGGGCTTCCACATCGATACCGTCGTGCTCCGGCCCGGCGACGCGCTGCTCGGCTACACCGACGGCGCGTCGGAGCGCCGGGGCGCCGGCCGGGTCATGCTGGGCGACGAGGGCATGGCCCGGATGCTCGCCGACTGCAAGGCGCTGTCCGCCGCCGGGATCACCGCGCGGATCCAGCGCGGCGTCGAGCAGTTCGGCGAGGGCCCGCTGAGCGACGACATGGCGCTGCTCGCCCTGAAGGCAGCGCCGATCAGGTAACCGAGCGAAGGGAGACCGGGGTGCCGATTCCGGAGCGTCCATCCGTCGACGGATTGGACGAGAAGTGGTCGAAGGTCTGGGCCGAGGCCGGGACCTACCGCTTCGTAGCCCCGGAGTCGCGCGAGCAGGTCTACTCGATCGACACCCCGCCGCCGACGGTCTCGGGCTCGCTGCACGTCGGGCACGTGTTCTCCTACACGCACACGGATCTGATCGCGCGTTACCAGCGGATGCGCGGCAAGCGGGTGTTCTACCCGATGGGCTGGGACGACAACGGCCTGCCCACCGAGCGCCGCGTGCAGAACCACTTCGGCGTGCGCTGCGAGCCCTCGCTGCCCTACGACCCGGAGTTCACTCCCCCGCCGCCGCTCACGAAGAAGGACGAGCGGCCGGTGCTGCCGCTCTCCCGGCGCAATTTCATCGAGCTCTGCGAAACGCTGACCGTGCAGGACGAGCGTGCGTTCGAGCACCTGTGGCGTCGCCTCGGCCTCTCGGTGGACTGGTCGCGGACCTACACGACGATCGGGGCGCGCGCCCGGAAGGTCGCGCAGACCGGCTTCCTGCGGCTGCTGGCCAAGGGCGAGATGTACCAGTCCGAGGCGCCGACCATGTGGGACGTGGACTTCCAGACCGCGGTCTCGAACGCGGAGATGGAGGACCGCGAGCGGGCCTCGGCGTATCACCGGCTGCGTTTCACCGCGGCCGGTGCGCCGTTGTTCATCGAGACGACACGGCCGGAGCTGCTACCCGCGTGCGTCGCGCTCGTCGCCCACCCGGATGACGAGCGGTACCAAGGGCTTTTCGGCACTGAGGCGACGACCCCGCTGTTCGGAGTGCGGGTCCCGGTGCTCGCGCATCCGCTGGCCCAGCCGGACAAGGGATCCGGAATCGCCATGGTGTGCACCTTCGGCGACCAGACCGACATCCAATGGTGGCGCGAACTCGGTCTGGCGACGCGGACGATCGTCGGCCGCGACGGCAGGCTGCAGGAACTCGATTTCGGCGCGCTGCCGTGCGCGGACCCGGCGGCGGCTCGGCAGGCGTACGACGCGCTGGTCGGCCTGAGCACCACGCGGGCCCGCAAGGCGATCCTCGGGCTGCTTGGCGAGGGCGGGTTCGTCGACGGCGAGCCGCGGCCGATCACGCATCCGGTGAAGTACTACGAGAAGGGCGACCGGCCGCTGGAGATCGTCTCCTCGCGGCAGTGGTTCATCCGCACGATGGCGCACCGGGACGAGTTGCTGGCCCGTGGCGCGCAGATCACCTGGCACCCGGCGTTCATGAAGGCCCGGTACGACGACTGGGTCTCCGGGCTGGCCGCGGACTGGCTGATCTCCCGTCAGCGCTACTTCGGCGTCCCGTTCCCGCTCTGGTATCCGCTCGACGCCGACGGACAGCCCGACTACGCACGGCCGATCGCGCCGGACGAGGCTGAGCTGCCGGTGGATCCGCAGAGCGCGGCGCCCACCGGATACACCGAGGCGCAGCGGAACGTGCCCGGCGGATTCGCCGGTGAGCCCGACATCATGGACACGTGGGCCACGTCCTCACTCACCCCGCAGTTGGCGACCGGCTGGCTTGAGGACCCCGAACTGCATGCGCTGACGTACCCGATGGATCTTCGTCCGCAGGCCCACGAGATCATCCGGACCTGGCTGTTCTCCACGGTGGTGCGCTCGCTGCTGGAGGCCGACGCGACTCCATGGCGGCACGCCGCGCTTTCCGGCTGGATCCTGGACCCGGACCGCAAGAAGATGTCGAAGTCGCAGGGCAACGTCGTGACGCCGGAGCACCTGATCGACGAGTACGGGGCCGACGGCGTGCGCTACTGGGCCGCGCTCGGCCGGCCCGGGACCGATACCGCCTTCGAGCCGCGGCAGATGAAGGTCGGCAGGCGGCTGGCGACGAAGGTGCTGAACGCGGCGAAATTCGTGTACGGCTTCGAGGCGGCCGCACCGGGCTCGGTCGTCGCGGACCCGCTGGACGCGGCGCTGATCGACGCCCTGAAGGCGACCGTCGCCGAGGCCACCGCGGCTTTCGACGCGTACGAATACACCACCGCGTTGGCCGCGACCGAGCGCTTGTTCTGGACCTTCTGCGACGACTACGTGGAGCTGGTCAAGGAGCGTGCCTACGCGGGATCCGACTCGGCTCGGTTGACGCTGCGGCTGGTCCTCGGCGCGCTGCTGCGGCTGCTCGCGCCGTTCCTGCCGTACGCGACGCAGGAGGTGTGGTCCTGGACGCATCAGGACTCGATCCACACCGCCGCGTGGCCGACGGCGGCGGAATTCGAGTCCGTGGACGGCGATCGTCGGTTGCTGGACGTGGCCTCGGCCGCGATCGGCGCCGTGCGCAAGGCGAAGACGGACGCGAAGCTCTCGATGCGGACCGAGGTCCCGTCGGTGGTGCTGGGAGCGCCCGCCGGATCCGCGGAGCGGATCCGCGAGTTCGAGTCGGACCTCCGGGCAGCGGGCCGCCTCGGCGCGGTCGACTACGCCGAGGCGGACGAGCTCGTGGTGACTCTGGGCTGAATCAGCCCATTTCTTCCAGCGACTTGCCCTTCGTCTCCCTGACGAACTTGACGATGAACGGGAACGACAGGAACGCGAAGCAGGCGTAGATGATGTAGGACCCGGACAGCGACCAGCGGCTCATGGTCGGGAAGGACTGGGAGATCGCGAAGTTGGCCACCCACTGGAAGGCCGCCGCGACCGACAGCGCCAGGGCCCTGATCTTGTTCGGGAACATCTCGCCGAGCAGCACCCAGACCACGACGCCCCAGGACATCGCGAAGAAGAACACGTAGACGTGCGCGCCGACGATCGCCGTCGTGCCGTACCCCTTCGAGATCGACGCGACGGCCGTGGCCTTGTCCACGTGCGAGAAGGCCCAGGCGACGACGCCGAGCGAGACGGTCATGCCCGCGGAGCCGATCAGCGCCAGCGGTTTGCGGCCGATCCGGTCGATCACCGAGATCGCGACGACCGTGCCGATCACGTTCACGATCGAGGTGGACACCGACAGCAGCAGCGAGTTCGAGACGTTGTAACCGACCGACTGCCACAGCAGCGAGGAGTAGTAGAAGATCACGTTGATGCCGACGAACTGCTGGAAGACCGACAGGCCGATACCGACCAGCACGATCGGCAGCACGAAGCCGTTGGGGCCGAGCAGATTGCGGAAGCCGGGCTTGTGCTCGGAGGCGAGCACCGCGTGGATGTCCGCGATCCGGCCCTCGATGTCGATGTTCGGGCCCTCGACCTTGGTGAGCACCTCGACGGCCTGGTCGTGCTTGTTGTTGGCGATCAGGTAGCGCGGCGACTCCGGGACGAGCAGTGCGAGCAGGCCGTAGAGCAGCGCGGGGAAGGCCTCGATGATCAGCATCCAGCGCCAGGCCTGCAGGCCCCACAGGTTGTTGGTGGTCTGGCCGTTGGCAGCTTGGCTGAGCCCGTAGTTGATCAGCTGCGAGATGAAGATGCCGAGCACGATCGCCATCTGCTGCAGCGAGCCGAGCCGGCCGCGGTACTGCGGCGGGGCCACCTCGGCGATGTAGGCCGGCGCGATGACCGAGGCGATGCCGATGCCCATGCCGCCGATGATGCGCCAGATGGACAGGTCGACGATGCTGACGGCGAGTCCGGAGAAGACGCCGGAGATCACGAACAGGACCGCGGCGATCAGCATCACCTTCACCCGGCCGATCCGGTCCGCGAGCGAACCGGCGAACCAGGCGCCGAAGGCCGAGCCGAGCAGCGCCGAGGCCACCGCGAACCCGGTCTGGTTGGAGCCCACGTTGAAGTGCTTCTGGATGCCGGTGACCGCCCCGTTGATCACGGAGCTGTCATAGCCGAACAGGAAGCCGCCCATCGCCGCCGCGGCCGCGATGAACACCACGTAGCCGAAGTGCTCCTCGCCCTTTTGGACGTTCGTCGTCATCGTCGCCATGCTCGGACGGTAACCCGCGCGGCCGCGGACTAACCTCCTGCGGCGTCCGATCGAGTGAGCACACACATACCCCCGGCCCGCTCCGGACGGTGGGGAGCGGGCCGGGGGTACGTCGTGCTGTTCGGTCGTGCTGTGCTGTTCAGCGCATCGCGGCGAAGCGGGACATGGCGTGTTCCACCAGCCGGATCAGCGTGAGCTTCGTCGACTCCCGCGACCGAGCGTCGCAGGTCACGATGGGCACGTCGGTCGGCACCGAAAGGGCCTCGCGCACGTCGTCCATCTCGTGGCTGAGCACTCCGTCGAAGCAGTTGACCGCGATGATGTACGGCAGCGCCGCGTCCTCGAAGTAGTCGATCGCGGCGAAGCAGTCGGCCAGCCGGCGGGTGTCGACCAGCACCACGGCGCCGATGGCCCCGCGGGTCAGGTCGTCCCACATGAACCAGAATCTGTTCTGCCCGGGGGTGCCGAACAGGTACAGGATCAGTTCGCGGTCCAGCGATACGCGGCCGAAGTCCATGGCCACGGTGGTCGTTGTCTTGTCCGGGACCTTCGACAGGTCGTCGATGCCGTCGCTCGCCGCCGTCATGACCGCCTCGGTGGTCAGCGGGTTGATCTCGGAGACGGCACCGACGAACGTGGTCTTGCCGACTCCGAACCCGCCTGCCACGACGATCTTGACCGAAGTGGTCGGCCCCGAAGGCGCGGGCGCGGCGTAGCCCGGGCTAGAGGTTGCGAAGTCCAAGGAGCACCCTTTCCAGAAGCGCGAGGTCGGGCTTGCCTTCGGCGGTGCCCGGCTGCTGAAC
>NZ_DASZKT010000244.1:0-13336 GCF_035552695.1 Actinospica sp. | reverse complement strand
GCCGGCGCCCGTCCATGCCAGCCGGTCAGCGCGAACCGCACATGCCGCTCACCGCCGGGATCGGAGATCTCGCAGGGAGCGGCCAGGACGCCGAATGCCGGCACCGGCGCGCGTTCCGCTCCGGTGCCGGCGCCTGTCCGTGACGGCCGGTCAGCCGAGCCGCTGTACGGCGGCGGCGATCCGCTCGTCGGTCGCGGTCAGCGCGAGCCGCACATGCCGCTCACCGCCGGGACCGTAGATCTCGCCGGGAGCGGCCAGGATGCCGAGTTCGGCCAGTGCCCCGATCGTCTCCCAGCACGGCTCGCCGCGGGTGGCCCACAGGTACAGGCCCGCCCGCGAGTGGTCGATCCGGAAGCCGGCCCGCTCCAGCGCCGCGCGCAGCGCGGTCCGCCGGGCGCGGTAGAGCTCCTTCTGCGCGGCCGCGTGCTCATCGTCGTTCAGCGCCGCGGCCATCGCCGCCTGCACCGGGCCCGGCATGATCATCCCGCCGTGCATCCGGACCAGCAGCAGATCCTTGAGCAGGCCCGGGTCGCCGGCCAGGAACGCCGCCCGGTAGCCGGCCAGGTTCGACCGCTTCGACAGGGAGTGCAGGGCCAGCAGGCCGGTGAGGTCCCCGTCGCAGACGTCCGGATGCAGGATCGACACGGGCTCGCCGGGTCCGTCCCAGTCCAGTGTGATGTAGCACTCGTCGGAGACCACGACGGCCCCGTGCTCGCGCGCCCAGCCCACCGTCGCGCGCAGCTCCTCGAGGGTGAGCACCTGGCCGTGCGGATTGGCCGGGCTGTTGAGCCAGACCAGCTTCGGCGCGGCGCCCGCCGGATCCGGCAGCTGCCCGAACGGCGTCGGGACCGGCTCGGAACCGGTGAGCAGCGCGCCGACCTCATAGGTCGGATACGCAGGCACCGGGTAGGCGACGCGGTCGCCGGGGCCCAGGGCCAGCAGCGTGGGCATGCTCGCCACCAGCTCCTTGGAGCCGATGACCGGGAGCACGCCCGGCCGCGCCGTCCCCTCGAGCGCGACGCCGAGCACCCGCCGCATCCAGCCGAGCGCGGCCTCCCGTAACGCGTCGGTGCCGCGGGTGACCGGATAGCCCGGCCAGTCCGCGGCCTCGATCAACGCCCTGCGCACGACCTCGGGCACCGGATCGACCGGCGTCCCGACCGACAGGTCCACCCGTCCGCCGGGGTGGGCGTCGGCCTTCTGCGCGTACGGCGCCAGCCGGTCCCAGGGGAACGGGGGCAGCCGGTCGGCGAGCGTCGGCACCCGCCTCAGCTCTCCCCGCCCTGCGGCGGCAGCGCCGACACGATCGGGTGGTCCTTGGCGATCAGGCCCAGCTTGGAGGCGCCGCCGGGCGAGCCGAGGTCCTCGAAGAACTCGACGTTCGCCTTGTAGAAGTCCTTCCACTGCTCGGGTGTGTCGTCCTCGTAGAAGATCGCCTCGACCGGGCAGACCGGCTCGCAGGCACCACAGTCGACGCACTCGTCCGGGTGGATGTAGAGCGAGCGCTCGCCCTCGTAGATGCAGTCGACCGGGCACTCCTCGATGCAGGCCTTGTCCTTCACATCCACGCACGGCAGCGCGATGACGTAGGTCACGTCCGGATCCTCCTGGCTTTGGGCCGGTTCCCCGTTTGGTCCCGGCCCTGTCACTAGTTACACGTCAGTCCAGTATCACGCCTGGCACTGTTCAGATCCAAGCTAGGGTGGTGGTTCGCCCAGACTCTGGACATATAGTCCCGGCGCGCGGCGCGGGCGGGCACGGCGGCACGCGGTCACTGCGAGGATTCGATGCGGTATTTCGCGTCGTGCAGCCGCTTGAGCACCGCCGCGGCGTGCGAGGCGCCGCGGGTCTCCACGGTGAGCCCGACCTCCACCTCTCCTATGGCGAGATTCGGCGCCACCCGGCCGTGCTCCACGTCCACCACGTTGGCGTCCGCGGCGGCGATCTCGGCGAGCAGCCGGGCCAGCGCGCCGGGCCGGTCGAGCACGCGCAGCCGAAGCGAGAGGAAGCGCCCGGCGGCGGACAGGCCGTGCCGGATCAGCCGGAGCAGCAGCAGCGGGTCCACGTTGCCGCCGGACAGCACGGCGACGATCGGCGGCTTGAGCTTCTCGATCGACTCCAGCAGCGCGGCGACGCCGACCGCGCCGGCCGGCTCGACGACGAGCTTGTTGCGCTCCAGCAGAAGCAGCAGCGCCCGGGAGATCGCCTCCTCGGAGACCGTGCGCACCTCGACGCCGCACTCGCACACGACCTCGAAGGTCAGGTCGCCGGGCCGTCCCACGGCGATTCCGTCGGCCATCGTGGACATCCCGCCGATCGCCACGGGCTCGCCGGCCGCGAGCGAGGGCTCCCAGGACGAGGCGGCGGCCGCCTGCACGCCGATCACCCGGGTCTGCGGTCGCAGAGCCTTGAAGGCGGTGGCCATGCCGGACAGCAGCCCGCCGCCGCCGAGCCCGACGAGCACGGTGTTGACGTCGGGGCACTGCTCCAGGATCTCCAGGGCCACGGTGCCCTGGCCGGCGATCACGTCGGGGTGGTCGAAGGGGTGGATGAACGCGGCGCCGGTCTGCTCGGCGTACTCGCGGGCGGCGACCAGCGCCTCGTCCACGGTGGTCCCGGCGAAGCGGACCTGCGCGCCGTAGGACTCGGTGGCCGCGACCTTGGGCAGCGGGGCGCCCGCGGGCATGAAGACGGTGGACGGGATCTCGTGCAGGGTGGCCGCGAGCGCGACGCCCTGAGCGTGGTTGCCGGCGCTGGCCGCGACCACGCCGCGGGCCCGCTCGTGCTCGGGCAGGTTGTGGATCCGGACGTAGGCGCCGCGGATCTTGAAGGAGCCGGCGCGCTGCAGGTTCTCGCACTTGAACCAGACCGGGCCGCCGGCATGTTCGGACAGCGGCCGCGACCAGGACAGCGGCGTGGTGCGGGTGATCTCGGCGAGCAGGTCCTGCGCCGCGCGGATCTCGGTGAGGGTGACGGGGTTGGACACGGGACCAGGCTAAGGCCCACGTCCACATGTTGGGACTTTTTCGGCGGCGGCGGGTCCGCGTAACAGGAGAATAACGATGCCGCCCGTTACCCGGAAAAAGCTTGCAGAGCACAAGCAACGGATCGTATGGTTGCAGCCTACAAGCATTCTGAGATCCGAACGAGGCGCGGAACGGGGGCCGGCTCATGGGCGAGAAGATGACCGAGGACGATCTGGTGACCCTCATCTGCTCGATCAGCGGCGCCGTACAGGCGATCAAGCGCTTCTACACCGAGCCCGAGGAGATCGACCACGGCGCGTCGATGGTGCTCGGCGTGCTCTACCGGCGCGGCCCCTCGCGGCCCTCGGCGATCGCCCAGTACTGCGGCCTCGACCTGTCCACGGTCAGCCGGCACGCCCGCTTCCAGGAGGACGCCGGCCGGCTGGTGAAGGTCACGGACCCGACCGACCGGCGGGCGCACCGGCTCGCGCTGACCGAGGCCGGGCTCGACCACGTCGACCAGATGTGGCGGCACCGGATCGAGCGGCTGAGCGCGACCGTGGGCCACTGGAGCGCCGAGGATGCCAGAACCCTGTCTGTACTCGCCGAGCGGCTGGCCGCCGACCTGGGCCTGCAGACGCCGATCACGATGCCCGACCACGACGCCGTACGCGCGACCCATCGGGCCGCGCTCGCCGAGACTCTACCGAAGGGGGCATGAACCACCATGTCAGAAGCGATATCACCGCCCCAAGCCACCGAGCAGAAGGTGCTGACGCACCGACAGATCATGGTCATCTTCAGCGGCCTGATGCTGGCACTTCTGCTGGCCGCGCTGGACCAGACCATCGTCTCCACGGCGCTGCTGACGATCGTCAACGACCTGGACAAGGCGAACGGCTCGGCCGAGATGCCCTGGGTGGTGACCGCGTACCTGCTCGCCTCGACGGCCGTGGCGCCGATCTACGGCAAGCTGGCGGACCTGTTCGGACCGAAGAAGATCTTCATCTTCGCGATCGTGCTCTTCCTGGTCGGCTCGGTACTGAGCGGCATGTCGCAGAACATGCCCGAACTGATCGCCTTCCGCGCCGTGCAGGGTCTGGGCGGCGGCGGCCTGATGGCGCTGGTCTTCACGATCATCGGACAGGTCGTGGCCCCCGCGGAGCGGGGCAAGTACCAGGGCTACTTCACCGCGACCTTCATGTTCGCCATGGTCATCGGCCCGCTGATCGGCGGCTTCTTCACCGACCACTCGCACATCTTCGGCATCAGCGGCTGGCGCTGGATCTTCTACGTGAACCTGCCGGTCGGCGCCGTCGCGCTGATCGTGATCTCGGCCGTGCTGCACGTGACGGAGACACAGGTCAAGCACAAGATCGACTACGCGGGGGCCGTGCTGATCACGATCGCCGCGTGCGGGCTGCTGCTCGCCACCCAGCTCGGCGCGAACGGCCAGGAGCCCTGGGGCTCGTGGCAGGTCATCTCGCTGTTCGCCGTGGGCCTGGCGCTGACCGCGTTCTTCGTGTTCTGGGAGGCGAGGATCGCGAGCGAGCCGATCATCCCGATGCACCTGTTCCGCAACCGGGTGTTCTCGGTGTCCAACGGGATGGCGCTCGTCGTCGGCATCACGATGATGGGCTCGCTGATCTACCTGAGCGTCTACCTGCAGTTCGTGGTGGGCTACTCGCCGACCGGCGCGGGCCTGGCGATCCTGCCGATGATGCTCGGCGTCGGCCCGGCGGCGATGATCACCGGTATCGCGATCTCGAAGATCGGTAAGTACAAGCCGTTCCCGATCGTCGGCACGGCGATCGCGGTGGTGGGCATGTTCCTGCTCTCCCGGCTCGGGGTGCACACCTCGGCGCTCGACCGCGGCCTGTACATGCTGATCCTGGGCCTCGGCCTCGGCATGACGATGCCGGTGCTCACCCTGGCCGTGCAGAACGCGCTGCCGTTCAAGGACATCGGCACGGGCACGTCGAGCAACCTCTTCTTCCGGAGCATGGGCCAGTCCTTCGGCACCGCGATCTTCGGCGCGATCCTGAGCAACCGGCTGGCGGCGTACATCAAGCACGACCTGCCGCAGGCGTCGGGACAGCTGACCAGCAGCGGCGGCGGCACCAGTCTGAGCCGCTCCGCTCTGCAGCAGGAGAGCGCGGTGGCCGCGCAGCACGGCATCCCCGACCTGTTCAACATCGTGGTGCGCGACTTCACCAGCGCCATGTCGGTGGTCTTCGAGACCGCCGCGGGGATCATGGTCATCGCGTTCGTGCTGAGCTTGTTCCTCAAGCAGGTCGCGCTGCGCAGGCCGGGCGCTCCGAGCAAGGACAAGGGCGCCGGGACCGCCGAGGTCGAGGACCTGACCCCGTCCCCGGCCGTGCACTGACGCCGTCTCGTCGCCAGTCGCCAGGACGGCCCCCGCGTTCGCCGCGGGGGCCGTCCCCTTTTCCTCAGTCCCTACCGCCAGTCCCCGCCGTCAGTCCTTGTCGTCCGCGGACCAGTAGCGCTCCGGGCGCAGGATCAGCGCGGCGGCGCCGACGAGCCCCGACTCCTGCCCCAGACCCGCGGGCACGACGCGTACCGCGCGGGCGTACTCGAGGCCGATCCGTTCCCGCAGCGAGGCCTCCAGCGGGTCGAAGAGCAGCGGCCCGGCCTGGGAGAGCCCGCCGCCGATGGCCACGACCTGCAGGTCGCACAGCGTGGTCGCGGTGGCGATGCCGATGCCCAGCGCACGCCCGGCCCGGCGCATCGCGGTCAGCGCGATCGGGTCCCCGCGCCGCGCGTCCTCGACGAGATCCTGGCCGGTGCGCTGCTCCGGTGAATGGCCCGCACGCCAGCCCTGGCCGTGCGCCCACGCGGAGAGGTTCGGCCCCGAGGCGATCGCCTCCAGGCAGCCGATCGCGCCGCAGCGGCACTGCGGTTCGAATTCGTGCACGATCGCGTGGCCGATGTGCCCGGCGTTGCCCGTGGCCCCGTCGATCAGCCGCCCGCCGAGGATCAGGCCGCCGCCGACGCCGGTGGACACGACCATGCCGAGGACGTTGTCGACGCCCATCCCGGCCCCGCGCCAGTGTTCCGCCACCGCCACGCAGATCGCGTCGTTGTGCACGCGCACCGGCAGTCCGAACTCCTCCGTCAGCCGGGCGCGCAGCGGGAAGTCGCGCCAGCTCGGGATGTTCAGCGGGGAGACCTCGCCGGAGGGCCAGTTCATCGGCCCGCCGCAGCCGACCCCGACGCCGGTGAAGTAGGAGCGGTCCGTATCCAGCTCGTCGACCAGCGCGAACAGCGCCCGCAGCACCGACTCGCCCTCGCCGCCCGGCGGATTCGGGTTGGGCGCGCGACGGTATTCGAGGACGCGGCCCTCCTCGTCCACGACCCCCGCGGCCAGCTTCGTACCACCGATGTCGATCGCCAGAACCGCCCGCTGCTGCATATCGGGCAGCTTAACGGAGGCGGGATCCCCGGGGTCGGTCCGGCCGCCGCGTCATTCGCCCTCTGCGAACGCGAGCACCGAGGCGGTGTACCCGTGCAGGTGGTTGCGGCCGCCGACGGGCCCGATCTCGCCGGTCCCGAAGAAGCCGGCGACGGCTCCGGTGCCGAGCTCGGTGCACACCGTCTGCAGGTCGTGTGCCGCGCCGAAGGGCGGCGGGAAGAGTCCGGCGGCCCGGCCGTGGCACGACACGAGCAGCGCGCCGCCGATCGATTCGTAGCCCGGACGGCGGCGTGCCTTGCGGAGCACCGCGCGCAACTGCTCGGCCGCGCTCGCCGCGTCGCGAACCTGGAAGCGCACGGTCTGCCCGACCTCGACGTGGTCCCCCACCTGGATGGCGTCGCGCTCCGGCAGCACGCCGACGACGCCGCGGATCAGGAAGTCGCCGCTGTCGTGGTACTCGGCGTACTCGTTGAGCGCGATGCCGAGGTGCAGGCCGGTGGTCGAGGCCTGCTCGCGCAGCTCCTCGGGCAGCTCGTCGAGGATCTCGCGCAGCCGCTGGTAGGCCGGCCGGCCGGCGAGGCCGAGCAGCACGTCGCCCTCCGCGGCCGTGACGGTCATCGCCGGCCCGATCGCGCGGCAGCCCTGGCTCACCGCGATCGCGGCCTGCACCTCGCCGCCGAGCAGCACGCCGACCGCGCCGGTGGCGTAGGCCTCGGAACCGAGCAGCAGCCGCGCCGAGCCGTAGCCCGCGGGCCCTGGCGCGAGGCCGCCGACGAAGGGGAGGTCGGGCAGCAGGGTGTTGCAGCGCGCCAGGAAGCCGTCCACCGGGAAGCTGTAGGGGTCGGCGAACAGCAGCGCGACCCGCTCGTCCGGCCAGGGCTCGGGCAGTCCGCCGACGGCCATTCCGCCAATCGGCGGATGATCGCCGATTGATGTTCCTTCGAACGGCCTAGTGACGCGGTGCGAATGTAGCCGGAACGGCCGCACTCGCGTCCCCGGCAGTCGAGCGGCCCAGACGGCGACGGAGGTCTGGCCGGGCGTCGTGTCCTGCGCGCCTGGCCGGGCGCCCTCCCCCGCCGCCTGGTCCGAGAACACGCGTCGGCCCAGCCCCGCCGCCTCGCCCAGGCTGGTCTCCCCCATCACGGCGTCGGCCATCGTGCCCACCACCGCGCAGCGGTCGTTCCCGGTGGCCGCCACCTGCTCGGCCACCGCCGCCGCGACCCGGTCCGCCGCGTCCGGATCGGCCAGCGCCGCGGTGACCACCACCAGATCGGGCGCGCCCGCCACCCGGCCGAGCGCCCCGTGCGCCGCGCGGCGGGCTGCCCGGGCGGCGTCGGGGTCTGCGGCGAGGGCCGCACCGAATCGGCTCATGTCCGCATGATCTCACCTGCTGAGCCCAACTCAGCTCAGCGCGCTGACAAACTCGCGCACAGACTTGTGACGGAACCGTACCGCGACCGGCGAGAAAGCGGAGCAGGTTCAGAATGTCCGGTCGCTACCGTGCTGCTGATCCGGTACGGGAACGAGATCCGTCGGGGAAATGGGGAACAACCGTTGATCGGGGCACGGAGAGTCACGCGGCTGCTGGGCACGGCGGCGCTGGCGTGCGCGGCGGCGTGCGGCGGCTCGGCGGCGCCGCAGTCCGCCGCCGGCAGCGGCATCCCCGCGGAACGGTCGTCCGGAGCGAACTACGTCGAGACCGGGGCGGCCGCGACGTATCGCGCCCACTGCGACGCCCCCACGCTGATCGCGCACCGCGGCGAGACCGGCGACGACCGGAACCTGCCGGAGAACACCTGGCAGGCCGAAGTCGCCGCGGCGACCGAGGGCGCGACGTACCTCAACATGGACGTGCGCTGGACGAGTGACGGCGTACCGGTCGCCCTGCACGACGCAACGGTGAACCGCACGACGTCGGAGACCCGCCCGAAGACGCCGATCACCGATCTGACGGCCCAGCAATACGTCGCACTCGACGCACGCGGCTACGCCACGGACACGACGGCGGGCCGAATAGTCCCGAGCGTGCACCCGGACACATTGGCCGAGGCCCTGGCGAAGATCGCGCCGACCGGCAAGCCGATCGTGCTGCAGATGGAGGCCGATCCGTACCGCGCGGCCGAGGCGGGCCGGGCGGGCGTGACCCCGCGGCAGGATTTCGCGAAGCTGGCGCAGGTGATCCGGAGCTCGGGCTACGCCAGTCGAGTGACCGTCGCGGGCTGGTCATTGGCGGACCTGCGTGCGTTCCACGCCGTTGCGCCGAACGTGGCACTGGCGTACCTCTTCGAGACCATTGGTACGAAGAGCTTCCCGACGGCTCAGCAGCTCCTCGCGGCGGGCGCCCACATCCTGTACGTGGACTTTCGCGGCGTCACCGCGCCCGGGGTCGCGTCGTGGCACGCGGCGGCCCTGAAGGTCTGGGCGTGGACGCCGGCGGATCGGGTCCAGTGGCAGAGGTTGCGCACGGACGGCGTCGACGCGATCGCGACGAACTGGGCGACGTTCTACCTGCGCTGGGCGCCGGTCCCCTGTTCGGCCGATTCGTCGGAGTAGTAGTCGCGCGACGAATCAGCCGAACAGGTGGCGGCTTGAACCTGCCTGGTTGCCCTAGCTTCCCTGGCTCGCCGACAGGTACTCCGCGTACTGCGTGAGGTACGTGTTGAGCGAGGAGGGCAGTTCGTTCGAGTGCAGCAGGGCCCAGAACTGGCTCATGCCGGTCGAGAGCGACTGCCCGGAGCCGATCTCCTGCTGCAGGGTACTGATGACCTGGCCGAGCTGGCCCTGCTCGGTGTTCGAGAGCTCGCCCTTGGCCTGGTTCACGACGGACTGGACCTGCTGCACGGCTTGGCCCGCCGAGGCCGGGACCGTGGTCAGCGAGGACGGGAAGGTCTCCGATCCCGACGCGGACGTGCTCGTCGAGGTCGAGGAGCCGGACGTCGAACCGGACGAGGCCGACGCGGAACCGCCGGCGCCCGCGCCCGACGTGGCACCGGCGGACTTGGAGCCGGTAGCCGTCTGCGTCGCGATGCTGCCGGACGACGCGGTGTTCGACTTGTTCGACGAGCCGCCGGTCGAGAGCGCGATGACCACCGCGATGACGATCACGAGCCCGATGCCCGCGCCGATCAGCACGGCCGGCTTCGGCTTGCGCGGATGCGGGTGCTGACCGGAACCCGAACCGCCGGAGCCCGAGCCGTAACCCGAACCGCTTGCCGACCCGACGGAGAACGTGGCCGCGCCGACAGCCCCGGCGCCCGCCCCTGCGCCGGCTCCGGACTTCGGCCGAGGCCCGCGCGGCACCCTCGGTATGACCTCGGTGGACTCGCCGACACCGACGCCGACAGCCACGCCGCCCGCCGCACCGACGTTGCCACCGCCCGCGACAGCGCCGCCGACCGAAGCCGTCGAAGCCGCGTTGCCCGCGCCGACAGTCCCAACGGCCGCTCCCGCGGTTCCACTCGCCCCCGCCGTTCCCGCGCCCGCGGCTGCCGTGCCCACAGTTCCACTCGCCGCCGCACTTCCCGTGCCCGCAGCTGCTATGCCCGCCGAACCCGCACCCTGCGCGGCCTGGGCCGCACCGGCCTCCGCGATCTCCGCCGCCACAACCGCTCCGGCGACGGCCGCCACCGCGGCGCCCTTGGCCGCGGCCGACCTCTTCCGCTTCTTCCCGGCGGCCCCGACGATTACCTCGCCGGCCACTTCCTCGCCGACGACCTCCGCCGCCACGACCTCCTCGGCGAGGATCTCTTCGGCGACGACTTCCTCAGCGACGAACTCCTCGACTGCTTCGGTCTCAATCGCTTCGGTCTCGATCGCTTCGACCTCGACCGCCGCGGCCTCGGCACCCGTCGTCAGCAGCATCCACTCTGCGCGCAGCGCCGCCGTCAACTCCGCGGCCCGCGGGCGAATGCCTGCCTCGCCGAGCGCGAGCAGCAGCACTTCGGCCAGCGCCTCGGATACGCCGAGCACGACCAGGTTCTCCGCCGCCCACTCACGGCGCCGCAGCACGACCTGCTCGGCCATCGACTCGAGCTCGGCGGTCACCGCGAATTCGGCGCCGAACTCGGCCTCCAGCACCGCCCAACCGACCAGCGCCAACACGGTCAGCCACGCCAGCGCGTAGACGTCCGCGGCGACGGTCAGTTCGGATTCGAGCGCCGTCTCGAGCGCCAGCGAGGCGGGCAGGTCGGCGATTACGACCTCGTAGCCCGCGCCCTCGGTCGCCGTCAGCAGCACCGAGCGCGCACCCAGGTGACCGTGTACGAGTTCGAATTCGGCCAGCAGTTCGAGCACCTCGGCCACCTGGGCGAGCGCGGCCAGGATCTCCGCCCAGTCCTCGATCTCCTCGCGCAGAAGTATCTCCGCGAGCGTCTCGCCAGCCGTCGCCGGGACGGCACAGTAGCCGACCGAGGTCACCGCCCCGTCGACTTCGAACTCGTACTCACCGAAGGCGTGCACCACCGGCACGGCCGGGTGGTTGATACGGCGCAGCGCCGCCACCGCCCCGGCCAGCTCCGATCCCCCGGCGTGCAGGCCGTCGGTGGCCGCGAACTGGATCCAGACCTCGGCCTCGACCTCGGCATCGGACGTGACGTCCACCGCGAGCCAGTACTCGTATTCGGCCCCGGCGACGCGCTCGGCGCCGACGGAGAAAACGTCCAGGCGGCGCACGAGCTGATATCGCTCGCCAAGCAGCACGCCTTCACTGAGTTCGGATATACCCTCCACCACGGGCGCAGCCTAGTGCATCGGATGGGCGGCACGCGCCGCCCATCCATATCGTTATATGCGATGCAAGGTGCTGGTGATCAGCGGACTGACGCAGTGTCAGAGCGCCTGTCGCAGATCCGCGACCAGATCGTCGAGGTCTTCGATACCCACCGAGAGCCGGACCAGGTCGCCGGGCACTTCGAGCGGGGAGCCGGCGGCCGACGCGTGCGTCATCCGGCCCGGGTGCTCGATCAGCGACTCGACCCCGCCGAGCGACTCGCCGAGCGTGAACAGCCGGGCCCGGTTGCACACCTCGACCGCCGCCGCCTCGCCGTCCGCGTGCCGGAAGGAGACCATGCCGCCGAAGCCGCGCATCTGCTTGGCGGCGACCTCGTGGCCCGGGTGCGAGGGCAGACCCGGGTAATGCACCGCGGAGACCTTCGGGTGCGCCTCGAGCAGCTCAGCGACGGCCGCGGCGTTGGTGCAGTGCCGGTCCATCCGCACACCCAACGTCTTGATACCGCGCAGAGTCAGCCAGGCGTCGAACGGACCAGCGACCGCGCCCAGGGCGTTCTGGTGGTACGCGAACCGGGCGCCGAGGTCGTCGTCCGCGGCGATCAGCGCGCCGCCGACGACGTCCGAGTGCCCGCCCATGTACTTGGTCGTCGAATGCACGACCACGTCGGCGCCGAGCGAGAGCGGCTGCTGCAGGTACGGCGTGGCGAAGGTGTTGTCGACGACGAGCAGCGCCCCCGCGTCGTGCGCCACGTGGGCGAGCGCGGCGATATCGCAGATCCCGAGCAGCGGGTTGGAGGGCGTCTCGACCCAGATGACCTTGGTCTTGCCGGGCTGCACGGCGGCGCGCACGGCCTCCACCGACGACAGGTCGGCCGCCGTCCACGCGACGCCCCAGCGCTCGTAGACCTTGGCGAAGAGCCGGAAGGTGCCGCCGTACGCGTCGTTCGGGATCACCACGTGGTCCCCCGCGGTACACACGGTGCGCAGCAGGCAGTCCTCCGCCGCGAGCCCGGAGGCGAACGCGAGCCCGCGCCGGCCGCCCTCGAGCGCGGCCAGGCACTCCTCGAGCGCGGTGCGCGTCGGGTTCGCCGAGCGGGAGTACTCGTAGCCGCCGCGCAGCCCGCCGACCCCGTCCTGCTTGTACGTGGAGACCTGGTAGATCGGCGGCACGACGGCCCCGGTCAGCGGGTCGGGCTCCTGACCCGCATGGATCGCGAGTGAGGAGAAGCCGAGGTTGTCGGGATCGGTGCGCTGCGTCATGAGGCCAAGCCTAGCGGCGCACGGCGGAACATCCCCGCTTGGAAACTCGTTCATGGGTACGTGAGCATCTTCCGCAACCCGTTCAAGGACCGTCTGCCGACTCCCGCCGAGGCACTCCCCGGCCGCGCCGAGCGCCCGTTCCGCCTGGCCGGAACGCACACGGTGCTGGGCACCCCGATCGAGGGCAAGCCCGAGGGCTACGAGGAAGCCGTCTTCGGCCTCGGCTGCTTCTGGGGCGCCGAGCGCAAGTTCTGGTGGCACGACGACGTCTACGCGACCGCCGTCGGCTACGCGGGCGGCGCCACCCCGAACCCGACGTACGAGGAGGTCTGCTCCGGCCTCACCGGCCACGCCGAGGTCGTCCGCGTCGTCTACGACCCCCGCGAAGTGAGCTACGAGAGCCTGCTCAAGCTCTTCTGGGAGTCCCACAACCCGACCCAGGGCAACCGCCAGGGCAACGATGTCGGCACTCAGTACCGCTCCGTCATCCAGCACACCACCGAGGCCCAGCGCGCCGCCGCCGAAGCCAGCCGCGACGCCTACCAGAAGGTCCTCACCGAGGCCGGCCACGGCCGCATCACCACCGACATCGAGCCCGCCACCGAGTTCTACTACGCCGAGGACTACCACCAGCAGTACCTCAGCGACGCGAAGAACCCCGACGGCTACTGCGGCCTCGGCGGGACCGGTGTCAAGATAAGTGACCCTGGCGAGGATGTCTGGGGATCGTGCCCGACTGGTCTTGCCCCGGCCGGCGACCTGGCGCAGAGCGCCACTGAAAGCTCCGCCGAATGACCATGGCCGACGAGGACGCCGGGGCGATAGGTACTTCGGATGAAGGCGTCGCCGCGCTGCTGTCATCGTTGGACGCTCTTGAGGGTCATCTACGTCGGTACGGCGTGGATAGTTGGGCGAACTTTGTCGCTCGGAACGTGCGGTTGATCCGGAG
>NZ_DASZKT010000243.1:0-34628 GCF_035552695.1 Actinospica sp. | reverse complement strand
AGTGGAGGTGCCGGGAATCGAACCCGGGTCCATCGGCGGCTCTGCAGGGCTTCTACGGGCGTATTCCCGAATGAGTTTCTCGGCTCCGCTGATCCCCGGGACGGGTCACCGACAAGCCCAGCCACGAAAGTTTTCCCCACTCACCCGTGGCCTGATCGTGGGGGTTTGCCCCCTAAATGATGCCGCGGTCCAGGTCGGGGGCGATCCTGGGGCGACAAGGGAACAGCGGTGAAACCTTACTGCTGGTCTAGCGAAGAGCTAGATCAGGCAGCGAGGGCCATCGTGTTCCGGGCAACCGAGTTGTGGTTGGCATTTGTTTTTTTGCCGTGTTATTGGTTAACGAGATCATCACGGCTTCCTCGGCCCGCTTCCCCTGCGTCGACGTCCAATGTCGAAACCGTTCACCCCCGAGGTGGCGGAACCACACACGGGTACGACGGCTCGCACGCGGAGGGCGGGCGAGCGCAGAAGAGCGTACGTGTGCAGTTCTCAAACAACGGCCGACGTCCAGGCGACGCGGCTGAAGCTCCCTCAAGGATAGCGGGTGGCGAGCGGCGGCAGCCACTTGTTTGCGATCAGCGAACAGGCGGCGGGGATAGGGGGCCGGGGGTCGGGCGTCGTAACGCCGCCACCCGAGGACGTCCGCCGCCGGCCGCCGCTGGCCGCTTGCGCTGCGCTACCGCTGCCCCACTACCGCTGCCGGCGTCGCGCGGCGGTCATGGCGCGATCTGCCTCGCGCTTCATGGTGCGCTCCAGGAGCGTCTGGCGCTTGTCGTAGTCCCGCTTGCCGCGCGCGAGTCCGAGCTCGACCTTCGCCTTGCCGTCCTTGAAGTACAGCTCCAGCGGGATCAGCGTCAGGCCGGACTCCTTCGTCTTGCCGATCAGCTTCTGGATCTCGGCCTTGTGCAGCAGCAGCTTCCGCAGCCGGCGCGGGGCGTGGTTGTTCCAGGTGCCCTGGTTGTACTCGGGGATGTGCACGTTGTACATCCAGAGCTCGCCGTCGCGGATCTGGGCGAAGCCGTCGACCAGGGAGGCGCGACCCTCGCGCAACGACTTCACCTCGGTTCCGGTCAGCACGATGCCGGCCTCATAGGTGTCCTCGATGGCGTACTCGTGCCGCGCCTTCTTGTTCCGGGCGATCGTCTTCTGCCCCTGCTCCTTGACCATGGTTCGATTATCGCTCAGACGCGCAAGTACTTACGCAGCGTGAACGCGGATGCGATCACAGCCATCAGTACGCCCGCGCCGAGCAGCACCGGGACGATGAAGACGAACGGGCCCCAGCCGATGAACTGGATCGAGGTCAGGTGCGGGGCGACGATCCCGTCGATGAAGAACGCCTTGATGCCGATCAGCACGCCCGAGGCCAGCACGCCGCCGAACAGGCCCGCGACGGCGCCCTCGAGCAGGAACGGCATCTGGATGTAGAAGTTCGACGCGCCGACCAGCCGCATGATGCCCGTCTCCCGCCGTCGGCTGAACGCGGAGAGCCGGACCGTGTTGAAGATCAGCAGGAACGCCAGGACCAGCATGACCGACGCGACGCCGACCGCCGTGTACTCGGCGATGTGGATGAACGTGAACAGCGGCTGCAGCAGCTGCTGCTCGTCCACCACCGAGGCGACGCCCGGCATGCCGCCGACAGCGCCCTCGACGATCTGGTACTTCGACGGGTCGCTCAGCTTCACCCGGAAGTCCGACTCGAGGAAGCTGGGCGTCGCGTTCTGGCCGAGCGCGGTCTTGCCGTATTCCTGCTCGTAGTGCTGGTAGGCCTCGTTCTGCGACTCGAGGATGACCTGCTGGACGTACGGCGTGCTCTGCAGCTTGGCCTTGATCGCGGCGCTCTCGGCGCCGGTGACCTGGCTCGAGCAGTTCGGAGCGTTGCCGACGTCGTTCTGGTTGCACATGTATACGGCGACTTGGACCTTGCCGTACCAGTAGCCTTCCATCGCCTTCGTCTGCTGCCACATGAGCAGGCCCGCGCCGAGCATGGTCAGCGCGACGGCGGTGGAGACGACGACGGCGATCACCATCGTCAGGTTGCGTCGCAGGCCGTGGCCGATTTCTTGGAGTACGTACTGGATCCGCATGTCGGTCGATTCCCTGCAGAAGTCTTCTCGTGGTGGGGCGGACGGGGCCGGCGGCGAGGGGCCGCCTGCGGTTAGCGCACGTAGCCGTACACGCCGCGGGCCTGGTCGCGCACGAGGTGGCCCTGATCGAGCTCGAGCACCCGCTTGCGCATCTGGTTCACGATGGCCTGGTCGTGGGTGACCATGACCACGGTCGTTCCGGTGCGGTTGATCCGGTCGAGCAGCTTCATGATGCCGACGCTGGTCTCCGGGTCGAGGTTACCGGTCGGCTCGTCCGCGATGAGGATCATCGGCCGGTTCACGAACGCCCGGGCCACCGCGACACGCTGCTGCTCACCGCCGGACAGCTCGCTCGGCAGCCGGTCCTCCTTGCCGTCCAGGCCGACCAGGTCGAGCACCTCGGGCACCACCTTGTTGATGTGGCCCTTGGGCTTGCCGATCACCTCGAGCGCGAAGGAAACGTTCTGGTGCACCGTCTTGTTCGGCAGCAGCCGGAAGTCCTGGAAGACCGTGCCGATCAGCCGGCGGTGGTGCGGCAGCTTCCAGTTGGACAGCCGGGAGAGGTCCTTGCCCGCCACGATGACGCGGCCGGTGGTGGGCCGCTCCTCGCGCAGGATCAGCCGCATGAAGGTCGACTTGCCGGAACCGGAGGAGCCGATCACGAAGACGAACTCGCCGCGCTCGACCTCCAGGGACATCTCCTCGAGGGCGGCGCGCTCCTGGCCCGGGTACGTCTTGCTGACGTTCTCGAAGCTAATCACGGTTGCATCACGTCCGGCAGTGTAGTGAAGAGCGCGGCCCCCGCCGGGGGGAGTCGCGCGAACTTCCCTGGAGTGTAGGACGCCGGGGACGGGTAGGAGGGAACGGATGACGACGCCGGGGCGTTGTCATCGGTGACGAGGAGGAACCGATGCGACGAGACGACCTGGTGTGCGCCTACTGCGCCGGGAGGGTGTCCGAGGGCCGCTGCCCGGCTTGCCGTGCCACGCGTGACCAGTACGGATACGGGCGGAACGGACTTAACGCCACCTGGTGGATGCTGCTGGCGGTGGTGGCCGCGCTGATAGCCGCCGTGGCGCTGGACGTCCGATTCGCGTGACCCGGATGTGGCTCCGGTCACATTTACCAGCCTAAAACACTTGAATGCACGGGATTACCGTCCGATTACCGTGCGCTGACAGAAAAACCGGCGCCCTGTCGGGAACCTTCCCGAGGGACGCCGGTCTTGTTGTGCGCGAAGTGAATGAAGTGAACGGTGCGCCGCGACTAGCGCTGCCGCCGCCACCGGATCGCTGCCTCGATGATCACTGCCCGTCGATCTCCCGCGACTAGCGCTGCCGCCGCCAGCGGATGGCTGCCTCGATGAAGCCGTCGATCTCCCCGTCGAGCACGGCCGAGGTGTTGCCCGTCTCGAACTCGGTGCGCAGGTCCTTGACCATCTGGTACGGGTGCAGCACGTAGGACCGCATCTGGTTGCCCCAGGAGCCGCCCGTGTCGCCCTTGAGCGCGTCCATCTTGGCCTGCTCCTCCCGCCGCTTCACATCGAGCAGCTTGGCCTGCAGGACCGCCATCGCCGAGGCCTTGTTCTGCAGCTGGGAGCGCTCGTTCTGGCAGGACACGACGATGCCGGTCGGCAGGTGCGTCAGGCGCACGGCCGAGTCGGTGGTGTTCACGCCCTGGCCGCCGGGGCCCGAGGAGCGGTAGACGTCCACCCGCAGTTCGTCCTCGGGGATCTCGATGTGATCGGTCTGCTCGACGACCGGCAGCACCTCCACGCCCGCGAACGAGGTCTGCCTGCGGCCCTGGTTGTCGAAGGGCGAGATGCGCACGAGCCGGTGCGTGCCCTGCTCCACCGAGAGCGTGCCGTACGCATAGGGCGACTTGACCTGGAAGGTCGCGGACTTGATGCCCGCCTCCTCGGCGTACGAGGTGTCGTAGACCTCGGTCGGGAAGCCGTGCCGCTCGCAGTAGCGCAGGTACATCCGCAGCAGCATCTCGGCGAAGTCCGCCGCGTCCACGCCGCCCGCCTCGGAGCGGATGGTGACCAGCGCCTCGCGGGAGTCGTACTCGCCGTTGAGCAGCGTGCGCACCTCCATCTCGGAGACCGCCTTGGCCACGGCGGGCAGCTCGGCCTCGGCCTCGACGAGCGTGTCCGCGTCGTCCTCGGCGACACCGAGTTCGTACAGCGTCTCGAGGTCGTCGAGGTGGCGACGCAGGCCCTCGACGCGGGCCAGCTCGCCCTGCAGGTTGGACAGTCGGCTGGTCACCTGCTGCGCCTTGGCCTGGTCGTCCCACAGGTCCGGCGCGGCGGCCTCCTCGTTCAGCCGCTTGATCTCCGCGCGGAGCACGTCGAGGTCCACGACCGCCTCGATCGACGCCATGGTGGACTTGAGGTTCTTGAGCTCTTCAGCAAGGTCTACCGACACAGCTCTTAAGACTACGCGACGCGGGGCGTGCGGTTCGCCTCGGTTTTACCGCGCGGCCGACAAGTGCGTCGGCAGGCGCGTCAGCGCGTGGTCGTGTAGACGGAGACCGAGCCGTCGGTGTTGACCGCGGCGAGGGCGACGCCGCCGCTCGGCACGCTGGTCACGCCGGGCGCGTTGACCGCCGCGACCCCGGCCGACGCCCAGTTCATCGTGCCGTGCAGGTCGGCGCCGGAGAACTCGAAGACCTGCACGCCGGCCGAGGCGGAGAGCACGAACAGGTCGGGGCGGCCGTCGGCGGCGTACGCGGTGGCGGGCTGGCCCGCGGCGCCGGTCGGCCAGGCGTACTGCCAGCCCTTGCCGTCGTCGTAGACGCGCATCGTGGCGCCGTCCGAGGCCCGGACCACGTACACCGCGACCGCGCCACCGTGCGAGGCGACGGCGACCTGAGGGTCGATCAGACCGGCCTGCGGGAGGTCCTGCCACGCGGTGAACTTGCCGTTGGCGACCGCGCCCTCGGCCAGGTGCTTGTCCGAGGTCGCGGCGACGACGATCGTCTGGGGGCCGTCCGCGGCTGCCGCGGGCGCTCCGGCGGCGTGCACCGTGCCGAGCTGGGACCAGCCGGACCAGCCGGTGCCGGGGGTGCTGAGTGCGGCGCGCATGACCTTGCCGCCGGTCGCGGTGGCGTAGAGCTCGAGGCCGTCGGCCGCGCCGACGAGGGCGGGCTGCACGGAACTGGCCACGCCGGGCACGATCGTCCAGTTCGCTCCCGTCGTACTCGCGCCGGCCGGGACGGAGGCGACGCGCACGTTGCCGTCGGCGCCGGTGGTCGCCGCGTACATGAAGCCGTCGAAGTAGGCGAGCTGCACCGCGCCGACGATCGCCGAGGAGGGGGCGGGCAGGCTCGAGTACGCCGCGAAGCCGAAGCCGCCCGACTCGGGCAGCGCGGTGAGTGCGGTCGAGGCGGCCGAGGCCGTCGCTTCGGCCGAGGCCTTGGCGCTCGCCGAAGCCGCCGCCGAGCCGGGAGTCGTCGCCGCGTCAGCCGCCGGGCCGGTGCCCTGATCAGAGGACGAACCGCCCTGGCTGAGCACGAATCCGAGCACGGACAGCAGGATCAGGCCGGCGCCGATCGCGGCCGGGAGCCAGCGGGCGCGCCGACGATCGCCGCGCCGCCGCCCTCCCTTGCCGGGCTCGGCGTCCTCCTCCGGGTCGAGCGGCTCCTTGATCGCCTTCATCTGGTTGATGTGCGTCGATCGCGAGTCGTCGGAGAGCGGGTCGGTCGCGGCCTGCACGAGCGGCACGGTGCCCGCGTTGGCCGCGGCTCCGGTCGGGTAGGTGCCGTCGCCGCGCGGAGAGGGCACCTGGAGCGCGGGCAGCCCGGCGAGCGCGGGACGGCACTCCCGCAGCGACGCGGCGAACTCGGCGGCCGACAGCCGGGCGGCCGGGGTCTTCGCGAGGCAACGGTCCATCAGATCCGTTACCGCGTCGGGCATCCCGGGCACCCGCGGCGCGGGCTCGGTCACGTGCCGACGCAGCACCGCGCCGGGATGGCCGCCGCCGAACGGGGTCCAACCGGTCATCAGCTCGAACAGCACCGTGGCCAGCGCGTAGACGTCCACGGCCGGGCCCGGCGGGCAGCCCTCGATGACCTCGGGGGCGAGATAGTCCGGCGTGCCGACGATGCGGGTGGCGCGGTTCCGGCGCGGCCCGTCGACCAGCCGGGCGATGCCGAAGTCGGTCAGCCTGCCCCGGCCCACGGCGTCGATCAGCACGTTCTCCGGCTTGACGTCCCGGTGCACGATGCCCTGCTCGTGCGCGGCGGCGAGCGCCTCGGCGATGTCGGCGCAGATGCCGACGGCCTGGTCCGGGGGCATCGGCCCCTCCCGGTCGAGGCGGCCGCGCAGGTCCGGACCGTTCAGCAGGTCCATCACCAGGGCGAGGTCGTTGCCGTCCACGACGAGGTCGCGCACGCCCACGATCCGCGGGTGGCGCAGGCCGGTGAGCACCGTCCGCTCCTGGACGAAGCGCGCGATCAGCGCCTGATCGGCCGTCAGATCCTCGTGCAGCAGCTTGATGGCGACCGGGCCCTCGGGACCCTCGCCGGACCATACGGTCCCGCAGGTGCCCCGGCCGATCACTCGCGTCACCGTGTACCGGCTACCGATCCTGCGTGTCACTGCTCGCTCCACTGGCCGCTATACGACGGGCTTCACCCTAGCGGCGCGCGGCCGGTTCAGCGCGCAGACGCACGGAATCAGTTGATCTGACGACTGATCGAGAAACCGAGTCTGTGGGTGAGCGGGGGCTCGCCGCGGTCCTTGGCGATCTTGTTGCCGATCTCCACGCCGATCAGCGCGGCCAGCGCCAGCACGATGAGCAGGATCGCGATCCGGCCGAGGCAGCCGATGCCGTTCCTGGGCACCGGATCGTAGGCGGCTGGTGGACGCGGCTGGCGTGGGGCCTGACGCAGCGGGGCGGGGCCGACGACCGGGCGCGGCTGCTGCACCGGCGCGGTGGCGCGCTGCTGCGGCGGCAGGTAGGCGGCCTGCTGGGACTGCGGCGCGTAGCCCGTGCCGCGCTGCGGCATCGCGTCCCGCGGGGTGCGCGGCGCGGACGGGCCGGGGAAGACGGGCTGCGCGGGATAGCCGTTGGGCTGCGCGGCCGGGCGCGCCGAGGGCAGCACCGGGGCGGCGGCGGGGGCCGCGTTGGCCGCGTACGTGCTGATCGGGCGGGTCGGCGCGGCGGCTGCGGCGGCTCCCGCCCCGGCCACCGCGGCGGCCGCGGCCGGGGTGCGGCTCGGCGGGGTCTTGGCGGGCGGGGCGAGCTCGGCCTCGGTGAGCTTCGGCAGCACGACGGTGCCCTCGCGCGGGTGCACCGGCAGCCGGCCGGCCGAACCCGGCTGGCCGGAGCCGACGGCGGCGCGCAGCCGGACCGCGAGCTGCCCGGCATCCGGACGGCGTGTCGGGTCCTTGGCCAGCGCGGAGGCGATCACCGACCAGAGCGGGTCGGAGACGCCGTCCGGGCGGGGCGGCGGCTGGGTCTGGTGCGCCTGGAAGACCTCCATGGCGTCGCTGCCGCGGAAGGGCGGCCGGCCGGTCATCAGCTCGAAGAACATGATGCCGCTGGCGTACACGTCCACCGCGGGGGTCGGCTGCTGGCCCGAGATGACCTCGGGGGCGAGGTAGTACGGCGTGCCGACGACCTGGCTGGTGCGGGTGACGGAGGGGGCGTCGGCCAGCCGCGCGATGCCGAAGTCGGTCAGCAGCGGCCGGTAGCCGCCGTCGTCCGGCTGCAGCAGCACGTTCGCGGGCTTCACGTCCCGGTGGATGATCTTCGCCGCGTGCGCCACGGCGAGCGCCTCGGCGACGTCGGCCACCAGCAGCGCGGACTCGGTCGCCCCCAGGGTGCCCCGGCTGCGCACGTAGGCGCGCAGGTCGGGCCCCTCGACCAGCTGCATCACCAGGGCGAGGACGTCGCCCTCGACCACCAGGTCGCGCACGGAGACGAGCGAGCGGTGCCGCATGGACACCAGCGCGGTGCGCTCGCGCAGGAAGCGGGTGACGACGTCCGCGTCGTTGGCGAGCTCCTCGAGCAGCACCTTGATCGCGACGGCCTCGCCGGTCTCGCGCACCCTGCCGCGCCAGACCGCGCCGAACGCGCCACGGCCCAGTTGCGTCTCCAGCTCATAGCGGCTGCCGATCGGCTGGCCCACGTCAAACCCTTTCCTCCCCGGCCTTGCGGCGTTCGGCAGTGCAAGCGGTGCGGTGGCGGCGGTGGTGCGCCTGGTGGTCTCGCGGTGGTGCGAGGCCAGCGTAGTGCGCGCCCGTGATCCTCCGGCGTCTGGGATGGCGGTTTGTACCCCAATCGCTACCTTAATTCCACGAAGGAATCCGGTGGAAGGCTTCGCGCCGCACCGCTTGTGCCTCGGCGGATCCCCGCTCCGGCGAGATCGCGGCGCGGCGGGCGAGCCGAGACTGTCAGAACTCTCGGCTAACGTATCTTTGGTAGCTCTCCCCGTCCCGCCGCTCCAAGGACCGCGTACTCCGATGCAGCTGCGTTTGTCCGTCAGTGTGCCGACCGGGCCAGCCCGTGCCCCGGGCCGGGCCACGGCCGGCGGCGCGAACCCGAACTCCCTGCTGGACGTGCTGGTCACGGCCCCGGCGGGGACGCCGCTGCGCGCGGCGGCCGGGCAGCTGGCGAGCCTCGCGGGCCTGGCCGAGCCGGTGTTCCACGTGGGCGCGCGGCGGGTCGCGGAGGACCACCCGCTTGGCGTACCCCCGCTCGTGGACGGCGCGGTGCTGACGGCGGATCAGCCGGCCTCCGCGCTGCCGCCGCCGGGCAACCTGGAGCTGCACGTGATCGGCGGCCCGGACGCCGGGGGGGTGCACTTGCTCACGCCGCCCGCGCCGGGTCACGCCGCTTTGCGCCTGACGATCGGGCGCGGCGCCGAGGCGGACATCCGGATCGAGGACCCTGATCTGTCCCGGCGGCACGCGGCGCTCTCGGTGAGCCTGGACTGGGTGCGGCTCGCGGACTGCGGCTCGACCAACGGCACGGTGCTCGGCGGCAACCGGATCGGCGAGGAGCCGGTGCTGCTCCCGCCGCAGACGCCGGTGCGGCTCGGCGAGACCACGCTGCTGCTGCGGCACGGCGAGGAGTCGCTGGAGGTGGAGCCGGACCGGCTCGGCAGGGTGCTGGTACGCGTCGTGCCGCGGGTCAGCGCGGAGGTGCCCGCGCCGCGCTTCGTGCTGCCGACGCCCCCGGGAGCGCGCGGCCTGCCCGCGGCCCGGCGGCGCGCGCAGGCGGCCTTCGAGCAGGCGAAGGCGGCCACCGAGGCGAAGATCTCCGCGGCGCTGTCGGTGGAGTCGGGGCTGCGCCGTACCCGGTACCCGGACCCGGCCGCGCTGCTCACCACCGCGCTGCGGCCCGGGCTCGGGCTGTGGAGCCGCGGCCGGGATCAGCCGGAACTGCTCGAGCTGCGGCTCGGCACGGCCCGGCTGCCCTCGTCCGTGACGGTCGGTCAGGGCAGCCGCAGCTTCCGCCCGCGCGTGCCGGCGGCGCCGGTCACCGTGGACCTGGCCGGGATCGGCGTGCTCGGCCTCGTCGCCGCGGACGGGCCGGAGACCGCCGCCGCGGAGCCGAACCTGCCGCCGCACGACCTGCTGGGCTCGGAGCGCACGGACGCCGGGACGTCCGGCTCGTACTCCGTCAGAGCGCTCGCCCGCAGCCTGGTCGCCCAGCTCGCCGCGCTGTGCTCGCCGCTGGACGTGGACCTCGTGGTGCTGTGCACCGACGGCGGCGCCGAGCGCTGGCGCTGGACGACCTGGCTGCCGCACTGCGCGCCGCAGGACGGCCAGAACTGCCGCGCGATGGTCGGGTTCGACGGAGACCAGGCCGCGGCCCGCCTCGCCGAACTGACGGTGCGTCTGGAGGCCCGGCAGGGCGCGCTGCGCGGCAGCGACGAGCCGTGGCCGGGCCGACGTACCGTGCTGCTGCTCGACCGCGGGGAGTCGGCGGTCGGGGCGCCGTACCCGCCGGAGCTGCTGCGGCTGCTGGTCGAGGGACCGCGCGTGGGCATGCACGCGATCGTGCTGGCGAACCGCCGCGAGGACCTGCCCGAGCTGGTCGGAGCGGTGGCGACGGTCGGCGGCGAGGTGCACACCCGGCTGCGCCTCGAGCAGCCGGAGAAGCTCACCCAGCAGGGCATACTCGCCGATCTGACGTCGCCTCAGTGGGCGATCAGGTTCGCGCACGCGCTCGCCCCGCTGCGGGACTCCCGCGAGGGCGGGGTGCAGGGGATACAGGGCACGAACCAGCGTCAGCTGCCTGAGGAGGCGCGGCTGCTGCCGCTGCTGGGGCTGGACCTGCTCACCCCGACGAAGCTCTCCGCGCTGTGGACCGCGGTCCGCGAGCGGCCGCCGGGCGGTCGGGACGAGTTGGACGAGCGGCGGGACATCGAGGAGTACGGATCCGGCGTCGGCCTGCCGGTCGTGCTCGGCGCGGACAGCCACGGGGCGGTACGGGCGGAACTGACGGGGCACCACATTCTGGTCGGCGGAGCGTCGGGCTCGGGCATCTCCGAGGCGCTGCGCTCGATCCTGTGCTCGGCCGCGCTCCCGACCCCGCCCGAGCGGCTGCGCGTGCTGCTGGTGTCCGGGGGCAACGGCCCGTCCTGGGGCGAGACGGCACGCCTGCCGCATGTCGCCCTGCACGCGGACAACGAGGCGGAGCTGCGGCACGTGCTGCTGGCCGCGCGCGAGGAGCGCCACGGCTCGGAACGGCTGCTCATCGGCGTCGACGGCCTCGACCGCGTCGCCGTGCGGCACCCCTGGTTCATCAAGGAACTGACAGAGCTCGCGCAGGAGGGCCGCGGGCACGGCGTCCACCTGCTGCTCGGCATCACCCTGGACGACGGTCCCGCGCGCAGGCTGCTGGACGGCGAGCTGTGCGAGGAGCTGGACCTGCGTCTGGCGCTGCGCACCTACGGCCCCGAGGAGTCCCGCCGCATGGTCTCGCTCCCGGACGCCGCCGCGATCCGGCCGAGCCTGCCCGGCCGCGGCTGGCTCGCCCTCCCCGACGGCCGGGTGCTGCCCGTCCAGGTCCCGCGTGTCAGCGGCCGGATGGCCTCAAGCGCCACCGCCCGCGCCCACGTCGCCGTCGACGACTGGCGCCGCCTCGGCGACCAGCTCCCCAACCGCGGCCTCGGCGGCACCGGCGCCCTCCCCCTCCAGCCCGGCGCCCCGACCGACCTCGCCCTCCTCATCGAAAGCGCCGGCCGCGCCGCCATGGCCCGCACCCCGAGCCCCCGCGCCGCCGCCGCGACGCGTTAGCGTAACGGGAACTGACGGACCGTCGGCTATGTCGGCGATGGTCTCGGTGACGTCCCGCTGGTTGTCGGACCCTTCCGCGATGCTCGTGGGATGCTGAGCGTGGAGTTACTACGGCCGCTTGTCAGGGCCGCGTGGGGGCCAGACACCTGCTACCCGGAGGCCAGTTCGAGGTGGCGGCCGGACAATCCGGCGCGGGCGCAGTGCGGGATGACGGCATTCGTGGTTCAGGACCTGCTAGGGGGCGACCTGATCCTCGGCGAAGTGCAGGTCGATGGGATCAAGGTCGGCAACCACTACTGGAACCGACTGCCAGATGGCGCCGAAGCAGACTTCACGGATGATCAGTTCTTTCCCGATGAAGTCGTCGCGAACGGGAACGTGGTGCATCGGCCCCCGGATGCGCCCCGGCGGTATCGCGAGCAATACGAACTGCTTCGAGAGCGAGTGCTCGCGGGATTGGCTTCGGCATCATCAAGCTGAGTCGGGCATGGTCGGCACGGGCCTTGATCCCATGCTGAAATACTGAAGCGGACGCGTGACCACCGGCCACGCCCGAACCGCGCCCTACATCGCGTTGGCCCGCAGCAGGGTCCTGATCGTCCGGAGCGCGACCGAGAGGATCGCCAGGTCGAAGGAGTCCGCCGAGGAGATCTCGCCGAGTACGGCCCTGGCCCGCTCGACGGCCGCCTGGTTCTTCCGCACCCAGGCGTTGAAGCGCAGGTCGGGGTCGGACTCGCCGGGGGCGGCCGCGAGGACGTCGAAGGTCAGCGCGGCCTGCGCGGCGTAGAGCTCCTCGCGGACCGCGGCGCGGGCCATCGTCGCCCAGCGGTCGGTGCGCGGGAGGGCGGTGATGCGGTCGCGCAGCGCTCCTATGCCGAGCCGGTCGACGAGGTCGAAGTAGCATTCCGCGACCTCGATCGGGGCCCGGCCGGTGTCCTTGGCCACCTCGACGATGTCCAGCGCGGAGTACGCCGAGCCGGCCGCCGCGACGCGGGCCGCGAGCTCCTCCGGCACGCCGAGCTCGACCAGTTCGACGGTGGACGCGCTCAGCTGCTGGGCGTCGCCGCCCTTGACGAGCTTCGGCAGCTGCGCGCAGACCTCAGCCACACCCTCGCCGAACGCCTCGACCTGCACCGAGATGTCGATCGGGTGCTTGCGGTTGAGCAGGTACCAGCGGGCGCCGCGCTCGGTCAGCCGCCGGCCGGCCAGCCGCATCCGGGTCTGGACCTCGGCCGGGACCTTGTTGTCGAGCTCGTCGATCGCCTTCCAGTAGCTGTCCAGGCCGAAGACCTCGCGCGCGACGGTGTGTGCCCGGGAGATCTCCTCCGCGCTCGCGCCGGTCTCCTCGCGCATCCGGAACAGGAACGAGATGCCGGCGTTGTTCACCAGGTTGTTCACGACCTGCGTGGCGATGATCTCGCGGCGCAGCGGGTGCGCGGCGATCAGGTCGTGCAGCCGCTCGCGGACCGCGCTGGGGAAGTAGCTGAACAGGTCGACCTCGAGGTACTGGTCGTCGAGCAGGCCGCTGGCCAGCAGCTCCTCGTTCAGCACGATCTTGGTGTACGCCAGCAGCACGGCGAGCTCCGGCTGGGTGAGCCCCTGCCCGGCCGAGCGGCGCTCCTGGATCACCCGCTCGCGCGGCAGGAACTCCAGGTCCCGGTTCAGATGGCCGTCCGCCACGAGCTGGCGCAGGTACCGCGCGTGCACGTGCAGCAGTTGCGGGGCCTGCGCGACGGCGGAGGCGAGCGCCACGTTCTGGCCGTAGTTGTCGGCGAGTACGAGGTCGGCGATCTCCTCGGTCATCGAGGCCAGCAGCGGGGTGCGCTCCTCGGCCTCGAGCACGCCCGACTTCACCGCCTGGTCCACCAGGATCTTGATGTTGACCTCGTGGTCCGAGGTGTCCACGCCGGCGGAGTTGTCGATCGCGTCGGTGTTGACCCGGCCGCCGGTGGACGCCGGGCCGCCCTGCAGCGCGTACTCGATCCGGCCCAGCTGGGTGAACCCGAGGTTGCCGCCCTCGCCGACGACCTTGACCCGCAGCTGCGAGCCGTTGACCCGGATGGTGTCGTTGGCCTTGTCGCCGACATCCGCGTGCGACTCTCCGGCCGACTTCACGTACGTGCCGATGCCGCCGTTCCACAGCAGGTCCACCGGGGCCACCAGGATGGCCTTCATCAGCTCGGCGGGCGTCGTGCGGGTCACCCTGTCGGGCAGGCCGAGGGCGCGGCGCACCTGCCGGGTGACCGGGATCGACTTGGCGCTGCGCGGGAAGACGCCGCCGCCGTCGGAGATCAGCTTCTTGTTATAGTCCGCCCAGCTGGAGCGCGGCAGCTCGAACAGCCGCCGGCGCTCGGCGTACGAGGTGGCCGGGTCCGGTGCCGGGTCGATGAAGATGTGCCGGTGGTCGAAGGCGGCGATCAGCTTCGCGTGCTCCGAGCGCAGCAGGCCGTTGCCGAAGACGTCGCCGGACATGTCGCCGATGCCGACGACGGTGAACTCCTGCGTCTGGGTGTCCACGCCGAGCTCGCGGAAGTGCCGCTTGACCGACTCCCAGGCGCCGCGCGAGGTGATGCCCATCGCCTTGTGGTCGTAGCCGACCGAGCCGCCGGAGGCGAACGCGTCGCCGAGCCAGAACCCGTACTCCGCCGAGACCGCGTTGGCGATGTCGGAGAAGGTCGCGGTGCCCTTGTCCGCGGCGACGACGAGGTAGTGGTCGTCGCCGTCGTAGCGCACGACGTTCTGCGGCGGCACGATCACGCCGTCGATCAGGTTGTCCGTGATGTCGAGCAGGCCGCGGATGAACATCCGGTAGCAGGCCACGCCCTCGGCGAGGAAGGCCTCGCGGTCCGCGGGGTCCACCGGGTTCTTCACCACGAACCCGCCCTTGGCGCCGACCGGGACGATCACCACGTTCTTGACCATCTGCGCCTTGGCCAGGCCGAGGATCTCGGTGCGGAAGTCCTCGCGCCGGTCCGACCAGCGCAGGCCGCCGCGCGCGACCTTGCCGAAGCGCAGGTGCACGCCCTCGACCCGCGGCGAGTAGACCCAGATCTCGAACTTGGGCCGCGGCATCGGCAGTTCGGGCACGGCCGGGGCGTTGATCTTGAAGGAGGTGTACTGCTTGGCCGAACCGTCCTCGGCCGGCTGGTAGAAGTTCGTGCGAAGGGTGGCCCGGATCACGCCGAGCAGCGAGCGCAGGATCCGGTCCTCGTCCAGCGAGGCGACCGTGTCCAGCGCGCCCTCGATCTCCTCGACCATGCCGTCGACCAGCTCGTGGCCCGCGCCCGCGTGCGCCGGGTCGAAGGAGGCCTCGAACAGCCGTACCAGCAGCCGGACGACGCGGGTGTTGCCGCCGAGCACCTGCTCGACCAGGGACTGGCTGAAGGTCATCCCGCCCTGCCGCAGGTACTTCACGTACGCGCGCAGGATCGAGGCCTGACGCCAGTTCAGACCCGAGCCGAGGACGAGGGTGTTGAAGCCGTCGTTCTCCGCCATGCCGGACCATACGGCGCCGAACGCGGCGGTGAACCGGTCCCGCGCGGCGGGGTCCAGCAGCGATTCCGGGTCGGACACGCGCAGGCCGAAGTCCAGGATCCAGGCAAAGTCGCCGCCGGCGCGCAGCAGTTCGTACGGCTGCTCCTCGAGCACTTCGACCCCGAAGCGCTGCAGGATCGGCAGCACCTCGGCCAGCGTGATCATCCGGCCGACCCGGAAGATCTTCAGCCGGTACTCCTCGGCGGTGGAACCGTGCCGCCGGTAGACGGCGAGCGAGGAGTCGGTGGTGTCGTCCGCGTGGATGGCCTCGATCCTGGCCAGGTCCTGGGCCGCGCGCTCCGGCGGGAAGTCGGCCTTGTAGCCCTCCGGGAAGGCGTCCTTGTACTCGGCGATCAGGGTGCTGGCACGCTCCTCGCCGAGCTGCTCCTCCAGCAGGTCGTGCAGCGCGTTGTTCCAGCTGCGCAGCGCGCGGGCGAGGCGGCGCTCGATCTGCTCGGCGTCCACCTCCGGCAGCCGCTCGCCGTTCGCCATCCGGATGACGAAGTGCAGCCGGGTGAGCACCGACTCGGTCGAGCGGACCGTGTAGTCGATGGTCTTGCCGTGCAGCTCCTCCTTGAGGATCCGCTCCAGCTTCTCCCGGTTCGCGGTGTTGTACAGGTCGCGCGGCAGGTAGACCAGCGCGGAGAAGAAGCGCCCGTAGACGTCCTCGCGCAGGAACAGCCGGACCCGGCGGCGCTCCTGCAGGTGCAGCACCGCGCCGGAGATCTCGGCGAGCTCGGCGACCGGGATCTGGAACAGCTCGTCGCGCGGGTAGGACTCGAGGATCTGCAGCAGGTCCTTGCCGGAGTGCGAGTTGAGCGTGTAGCCGTGGATGTCGAGGACGTGCCTGACCTTCTGCCGGACGACCGGGATGTGCTGCACGGACTCGGAGTACGCGGCGGCCGAGAACAGGCCGAGGATGCGGCGTTCCCCGACGACCCGGCCTTCCGCGTCGAAGACCTTCACGCCGATGTAGTCGAGGTAGCTGGGGCGGTGCACCGTGGCACGCGAGTTGGCCTTGGTGAGCACCAGCAGCCGCGGCTCGCGGGCCTTGGCGCGGACCTCGTGCGGCAGCTTGGCGAAGGTGCCCGGCGTGTTCTGCGCCTGGTCGGCGCGCAGGATGCCGAGGCCGGTGCCGGGGACGGCGCGCAGCCGGTCCTCGCCCTCCTCGGTGACGAGCTCGTACTCGCGGTAGCCGAGGAAGGTGAAGTGGCCGTCCACCAGCCAGCGCAGCAGCTCCTGCCCCGCGGAGAGCTCCTCGAAGTCGAGCCCGGCGGCCTGCGCGGCCGCGCCCTGCTCGCCGTCCAGCGCGTTCGCCGCGGCGAGGGTGGCGTTCTTCATCTTCGGCCAGTCCTCGACGGCCTCGCGCACGTCCCGCAGCACGCGCCGCAGGTCGGCCTCGAGCGCGGCGGTCCGGGCCGGGTCGTCGGCCTGCCGGTCGATCTCGACGTGCATCCAGGACTCGACGGTGGAGCCCTCCGGCGCGGACTCCGGGTCCACGTCGTAGATCTCGCGCAGGTTTCCGGCGACGTCGCGGTCGACCGCGAGCACCGGGTGGACGACGAGGTGGATGCCGTGGCCGCGGCGGGTGAGCTCGGCGCTGACCGAGTCGACCAGGAAGGGCATGTCGTCGGTGACGATCTCCACCACCGTGCGGCGGCCGCGGCCGGTGCCCCAGCCGTCCTGCGCCGAGGGCGTCAGCACTCTGATCTTCGCGGTGCCCTGCGGCCGGACGGCCGCGAGCTCGGCGCTGGAGACCACGGCGCCGAGCAGGTCGGCGGGGCTGCGGTCGGTCAGGTCGTCGAGGGCGACGTGCCGATAGAAGCGGTTGATCACCGCCTCTCCCACTGCCGCGTCGGCAGGCTGCCCGCTGGATCTGGCCAGTTCGGCCGCCTCCCCGAGCAGCGCCGTCTTCGCCGAGTCCAGTTGCGTCACCATGAGCGCTCGCTCCATACCAGCCGTGCGCCCTTGCACGGCACCGAGTCTTTGGCCGGGACGGTCCCCGACCTCGGGTACGCCTGAAAGGCTACCCGGCAAAGTGGAACGCGGGGACGCGGCTGCCCGATCACGTTGTTACGTCTGAGTTGTGGATTCCTACAGTGTGGACCGAACGAGGGAACGCAGGAGCGAAATTCGGCGCGCTCAGAGCAGATCGCCGAGTTCCTGGGTGCCGAACCACAGCAGGTCGTAGTCCTCGACCGCGTCCACGGCGAACAGCGCGTCGGGGTCACCCGAGGCGGCGGCGGACAGGGCGTGCGCGGCGGCGGTGACGTGCTCTTGTGCGCCCGCCTCGTCCACGTGCAGCGACGCGATGTCGATCAAGCGCACCAACCCTGTGATCTTGATCACGCCGGGCTCCTCGGGCTCCTCACCGCCCTTGGGGACGGTGATCCGCGCGTCCGGTATGTCGGAGGCGATCACCACGCGGCGGCGCGGCGCCTCCGGCTCGGCGGCGAGCCGGCGCAGCGAGGCGCGGGCGGCGGCGGTCAGCGCGGCGTACTCCAGCTCCTCCTCGTCGCCCTCGGAGTACCAGGCGCGCAGCGGCTCGGTGACCGCGAAGCCGTCCGGCAGCAGCAGCTCGCCGTCCGCGGACAGCCGCGCGAGCAGGGGCATCGTGGCAGGCAGGTAGACGCGCATGGGACGAGGGTAGATCAGCGGGCGGGCGAGCGGGGGGCCACCGCGGTCTGCGGTTGCGGTTCCTGCTCGGCCGCGAGTCCGGCCGCGGCCGTGCGCAGGGCGGTGTCCAGCACCTCGACGCGGCGGCTCGGGTCCATCAGGTTCGCGCCGATCACCTCGAGGTCCTCGGGTCCTGGGCACAGCACGTGCACCTTCGTCCCCTCCCTCCGGGCCTGGATGACCTCGTGCAGCATCTGACGCGTCACCAGATGCCGGAAGCTGCGCTCCAATCTGCCCAGCACGCCGGAGGGCTTGTCGTACCCGCGCGCCGCCGAGGGGGCCAGCACGTAGATCTCGTCGAGCGCCCGGCCGCCGGGCATCTCGTCGGCGGCGAGCACGTCCAGGTTCGTGTTGGAGACGGTGCCGCCGTCCACGAAGCGGCGCTCGCCGAGGCGCGCGGGCGGGAACCAGCCGGGGATCGAGCAGGAGGCGACGACGGCCTCGGCCAGCCCGATCGGGGGCGCCCCGGCGCGGCCGAACACGACGCGCTCGCCCGAGTCGTAATCCATGGCGACGATGCGGATGCCGGGGTGCGGGGACCAGGTGCCGGAGGGGATGACGTCCTCGACCATCTGCCCGATGTCGCCGAGCGAGCCGCGGCCGGGCGGCAGGAACGCGGAGATCACGGCGGTTCCCGGGTAGCGGCGCGGGTGGCGGACCGAGCGGGCGATCAGCCGCGGCGAGCCGAACCAGCCGGGGATCGGCATCGGCGGCGCGGCGCCGCCGGCGGCCAGGTCGTAGTTGAAGATGTGCCCGGCCAGCGGGCCCTCGGCGACCTGCTCGCCGCGCTGGTGCTGCCACAGATCGTCGGCCGACGCGCCGGCGCCGAGCAGCGCGGCCAGGATGGAACCCGCCGAGGTGCCGACGATCAGCTGCGCGCCGCGCGGATCGAAGCCGGTGCGCTGCTCGATAGCGCGCAGCGCACCGATCATCCAGGCCGCCCCGAGCGTCCCGCCGCCGCCCAGCACCAGGCCGCGGCGGACCACGGGGAGCTGCGTGCCGCGCGCCCGTACGTTCTCCAACACGTTCATCACCATCTCATAACGCCACGCCGGGCACGCGGCGGGTGCGGCGAATCGGGCTTCCCCCGGATGCGGTAACGATCACTGGGCCGAGCGGCTGACGCGCCTCCGGGTCCGGGGCGCCGGGGGCGCGCGGGATCGCCGGGATGGGCGGGATGAGCGGGGCGCGAGCGCCGCGTGGGCCGCGCGTCACCTTGTGCCCACGCACCTCCATAACGACTCGACAACTCCGGCGGAGAAGGGGAATCCGTCCGCACTGCGGGTAGTTGCACTATTGCGGGGAGGTGGCGATGAATGTGATGTCTGTCCGCCAGGCCGAGGCGGGTGATCGGGCCGGCGGCGGCGATCGGCACGAGCGGACGGTGTGGCCGTTCGCGGCGCTGGTCGCCGCGGCGGGCTGCGTCATGCTCGGCTACGCGCTGCTGTCCGAGCCCGGCTGGCTCACCGGCCTGACGCTGACCGTGTGCGGCGCGAACCCCACCGGGCCGCACGCCGTGCTGCTCGCCGGCGTGCTACTCGTGCTGGCCTGGGGCCTGGCCCGCGGGCGGCAGACTGCCTGGGCGCTCTCGCTGGCGCTGATGACGTGGAGCGTGGTCGCCGAGATCGAGGCGGCGATAGCGCCGGGCTCGGGCGCACCCTGGCGATTGGCCCCGTTCGGCTTGGCGATCATCGGCTTCTGGCACACCCGCGCGCGCTTCCGGGTACCGCTGAACGCCACCCGGCTCAAGCAGGCCGCGGAGATCAGCGCCTTCTCCGTCACCGCGATCCTCATCGTCGGCGGCGGCGGCCTGTTCATGGAGCGCTCGCACTTCCAGACCCCGGTCTCCGCGCCGGACATCGGCCGCACCGTCGTCTCGATGGCCGCGGCCAATCCGGGCCCGGCCGCGTTCGACGGCCCCGCCTGGCAGATCAACGGCATCGCGCTGGTCAGCGGCGGCCTGGTGATCGTCGTCATCGGCTGGCTGCTGGCCTCGGCCCCCGCCCCGGGCCCCGGCGGACGGGCGCAGCGCGCCATCCTGCGCGCGATGGTCTCGCACCCGGACTCGGAGACCCTGGCCCCCTTCGCGCTCCGGTATGACAAGAGCTACGTCTTCTCGGCGGACAGCCGGGCCGCGGTCGCCTACCGCGTACTCGCCGGCATGGCCGTCGCGGGCGGCGACCCGGTCGGCGCCCGCGAGTCGTGGCCCAGCGCCGTCGAGGAGTTCTCCAAGCTGGTGGAACGCAGCGGCTGGCGGCCCGCCGTGCTCGGCGCGGGCCCGGACGCCCGGCCGCTGTGGCGGGAGCGCGGCATGCGCTGCATCGGCATCGGCGACGAGGTGATCGTCGACACGCACGCGTTCACCCTGCACGGCAGGCGGATGCGCAACGTCCGCCAGGCGGTGCACCGAACCGAGCGCGCGGGCCTGGTCACCGAGGTGATCCCGGAGCGGCAACTCGACCCGGGCCTGGCCGGCCAATTGCGCCGGATCCACCGCGAATGGCTCGGCGTGGCCGGCCGCGAGCACGGGTTCGCGATGAACCTCGACGCCATGGCCCGCGGCGTGCACCCCGACGCCCTGGTGGCGGTCGCGATGGCCCCGGAGGGATACGCCGTCGCCTTCCAGCGCTACCTCCCCGCCGCCCACGCCGGCCGGAACGCGGCGCTGTCGCTCGATGTGATGCCGAGAACCCCGCTGTCCCCGAACGGCGTCAACGAGCGCCTGATCGTCGACGTGATCGACTACGCCCGCAACCACGACTACCCCCGCGTCTCGCTCAACTTCGCCGCCTTCCGCCCCCTGCTCGCCGAGGCGCGGTCGAACCCTGAGTCCCTCACCCGCACGAAGCGCGCCGCCATCCGCGCCATCGGCCTGCTCGACCCGCTGATCCAGGTCGACTCGCTGTACAGGTTCAACGACAAGTTCGATCCCGGCTGGACCCCCCGCGCCGTCCTCGTCGGCTCCTGGTTCGACCTCCCCCGCTTCGCCGTCGCCGCCTTCGGCCTCGAGTTCGCCCTCCCCTACGACCGCCGCCGCACCGGCCGCGCCGTCACCGCCGGCGACCCCGCCCTCGAACCCCTCACCGGCCCCCGGCCAGTGGAGGCGGCACACAGCGTCGTACGGCACTGAGGACGGGGATGAATCTTGGCGGCGGGGCGCGATAATCGGTTGCGTCTCGGCAGTCACATGGCCACCTTTGCGACGTGACATCACAAGACCTGGGCCGCGTCGAGCGGATCGGCGAGACGGTGCACCGACCGGTCGGGCCGTGGACTCCGGCGGTTCACGGACTGCTTCGTCATCTTGAGGCCGTCGGCTATGAACAGGCACCGCGCGTACTCGGCTTCGACGAACAGGGGCGCGAGGTTCTGACATGGATCGGCGGCGAGTCCGGTCCCGACGGCTGGGCCAAGGTCGTCGATGACCGTGGCCTGATCGCCTTCGCCCAGCTGTTGCGCGACTACCACGACGCCGTCGCCGCGTATCGCCCTCCCGACACGACCTGCTGGTCCACCACGACCGCCGGACCTGTGGGCGATGAGGTGATCTGCCACGGCGACTTCGGACCGTGGAACATCGCCTGGCGCGGCAGCCGGCCGGTCGGAATCCTCGACTGGGACCACGCCCGCCCGGCGCGGCGGCTGCACGATGTCGCTTATGCGCTCGAGTACACCGCTCCGTTCCGGGACGACACAGAGTGCTTACGCTGGCTCCGCTACCCTCAGCCCCCCGACCGGCGCCGCCGCCTTGAGGTGTTCGCCGGCGCATACGGTCTTACCGACACGGCGGGGCTGGTCGACGCTGTCATCACCGTTCAAGAACAGGGCATCGACGCTGTTCGGCGGCTAGCCGAGCAGGGCCACGAGCCTCAGGCCACCTGGGTTGCCGAGGGGCATCTCGAGGAGCTTCGAGACCGCGTCGCATGGAGCCGGGCCAACCGACATCTGATCGACCGGCCCGAACGAGGAGCCGACACGGAGCGCAGCGGAGTGTCGGCGACGTAGGCAGGGCCGAACGCCAACCGCAGGCCGCCGACGTGAGGTGCGGGCGGCGCGGGTCGGGCGGCGCCTTATTGTCACGGTCGCGGAGCGGCGATCTCTCCTCGCGTGAACGGCCGGTCCAGCCGCGCGGGAGGCGCGGCCGGACCGGGCGGATGCCGGCTGCCGGCTGACTGATCGTCAGTTGAACTGCAGGGCGGTGCAGAGCCAGTCGAAGCCGACGGGGCGGCCGGGGCGGCCGGGCGCGGGGGCGGACTGCTCGAAGCGGAGGGCGACGGCGCGGACGCGGGGGCCGTCCTGGACGACGACCGTGGACTCGACGATGCCGGCCGCCGGCTGGTGCAGGCGGACGGAGCGGATCATCGAGCGGGAGGCGAAGCGCGGGGCGCGGCGCTCGGGTGAGCCGTTGAATCCGATCGCGGACGGGATCGAGGAGTTGGGCGCGGTGCCCGCGGCGCGGGTGGTGGTGCCGACGCCGCTGCCGCCCGCCAGGCCGCCGCCGTGCGGCTGCTGCTGTGTCGGCGGGTGGGGCATCAACTGGCCGGCCACGTCGCGGGAGAGCCACCTGCGCATCTGCTCCAGCGGCCTTCGCTCGAGGAGCACGTCGACCACGGCCTCGGCCAGGCGGCCCACGCCGGCGATCGGCTCGGGCTGCGGCATGCCGAGCGGGTCGACGTCGAGGCAGTGCGTCCAGCCGGTGACCCAGGATCTGAGCCAGCCGCGCTGGCCGGGCAGCGTGCCGCCGTAGTCGGCCAGGGCACCGGCGACACGCTGCAGGCCGCTGTCCGAGATGTTGACCTCCGTGATGAAGAAAGTGCCGTCGTCGAGCATCTTTTACGCCCCGTTCTAGTCGAGACCCTCAAGACTCTGATGCCACGTACGACTGACGAGTGGGGCCATCCGTTGCCCCGCGTACGTGAAGATCACCCGATACGGTGAGCCCCGCTGCGCCGGTCAGCAGACAGCCGCGTCCTTCCGGGGGGCATGCGAACGCCCCGCCAGGTGCGATACCTGACGGGGCGTCGGCCGGGTCGCGGGCGCTTCCCGGGAGTCCAGGGAATCCCGGACCAGCGGACTCCCGAACTATTGAACTACTACCGAACTACTGACCTGCTACCGAACTACCGAACTACTTCTTCCGGCGGCGGCCCGAGGAGCGCTTGGGCTCCGGCTTGGTGTCCTGCGGCGCCGCGTCGTTGACCACGGTCCGCTCCTCGGCCTCGCCGGTCTCGCCGGGCGCCGAGTAGTTGAGCTTCGCGGGCTGCTGCGGCGCGTCGAGGCCCTTGGCGTTCAGCTGGGCGGTCGCGGCGTCGGCGCGGGCCTGGGCCTCGGGGTCGTCGCTGGCCGCCTCGACCTGGACCTCCAGGTTGAACAGGTAGCCGACCGACTCCTCCTTGATCGCGTCCATCATCGCGTTGAACATGTCGAAGCCCTCGCGCTGGTACTCGACCAGCGGGTCGCGCTGGGCCATGGCGCGCAGGCCGATGCCCTCCTGCAGGTAGTCCATCTCGTACAGGTGCTCGCGCCACTTGCGGTCGAGCACCGAGAGGACCACGCGGCGCTCGAGCTCGCGGGTGATGGCCTCGCTGAGCATCGCCTCACGCTTGTCGTACGCGGCGAGAACGTCGGCGGTCAGCTCCTCCGTCAGCACCTGCGAGGTGATGCCGGACCGGCTGCCGACCGACTCCTCGACCTCGTCCAGCGAGATGGAGACCGGGTACAGCGTGCGCAGCGCCGTCCACAGCTTCTCCAGGTCCCAGTCCTCGGCGTAGCCGTCGGAGGTGGCCGCGTCGACGTAGCTGCCGACCGTGTCCTCCATCATGTGCCGCACGTGATCGCGCAGGTCCTCGCCCTCGAGCACGCGCAGCCGCTCGGCGTAGATCACCGTGCGCTGCTTGTTGATCACATCGTCGTACTTGAGGACGTTCTTGCGGATCTCGAAGTTCTGCTGCTCCAGCTGGCTCTGCGCCGACTGGATCGCGCGGGTGACCATCTTGGACTCGATCGGCACGTCGTCGGCCACGTTCGCGGCGGCCAGCACGCGCTCCACGATCTGCGCCTTGAACAGCCGCATCAGGTCGTCGCCGAGCGAGAGGTAGAACCGCGACTCGCCCGGGTCGCCCTGGCGTCCGGCACGGCCGCGCAGCTGGTTGTCGATCCGGCGGGACTCGTGCCGCTCGGTGCCGAGCACGTACAGGCCGCCCGCCTCGATGACCTCGTCCGACTCCACCGAGACGGCCTTCTTGGCCTTCTCCAGCGCCTCGGCCCACGCGGCGTCGAACTCGTCCGGCGTGTCCGCGCGGGTCAGGCCGCGCTGCTGCAGCTCGGCCTCGGCCAGCGCCTCGTCGTTGCCGCCGAGCTTGATGTCGGTGCCGCGGCCGGCCATGTTCGTGGCCACGGTGACCGCGCCCTTGCGCCCGGCCTGGGCGATGATCTGCGCCTCACGCTCGTGGTACTTCGCGTTGAGCACCTCGTGCGGGATGCCCGCCTTGCGCAGCTGCTGCGAGAGGTACTCCGACTTCTCCACCGAGACCGTGCCGATCAGCACCGGCTGGCCCTCGGTGTGCCGGCCCTCGATGTCCTTGACCACGGCCTTGAACTTGGCCTCTTCGGTCATGTAGATGAGGTCCTGGCGGTCCGCGCGGATCATCGGCCTGTTCGTCGGGATCGGCACCACGCCGAGCTTGTAGATCTGGTGGAACTCCGCGGCCTCGGTCAGCGCGGTACCGGTCATGCCGGAGAGCCTGCCGTAGAGGCGGAAGTAGTTCTGCAGGGTGATGGTGGCCAGCGTCTGGTTCTCGTTCTGGATCTCCACCCCCTCCTTGGCCTCGATCGCCTGGTGCATGCCCTCGTTGTAGCGGCGCCCGGCCAGGATGCGGCCGGTGTGCTCGTCGACGATCATGACCTCGTTGTTCATGACCACGTAGTCGCGGTCCTTCTTGAACAGTTCCTTCGCCTTGATGGCGTTGTTCAGGTAGCCGACCAGCGGGGTGTTGACCGACTCGTAGAGGTTGTCGATGCCGAGCAGGTCCTCGACCCGCTCGACGCCGCGCTCCAGGATGCCGACCGTCTTCTTCTTCTCGTCGACCTCGTAGTCGGTGTCCTTGGCGAGCCGCCCGGCGATCCGCGCGAAGTCCACGTACCACTTGGTCGCCTGGTCGGCCGGGCCCGAGATGATCAGCGGGGTACGGGCCTCGTCGATCAGGATCGAGTCCACCTCGTCGACGCATGCGAAGAAGTGGCCGCGCTGCACGAGATCGGCCTTGTCCCAGGCCATGTTGTCGCGCAGGTAGTCGAAGCCGAACTCGTTGTTCGTGCCGTACGTGATGTCGCAGTTGTAGGCCTCGCGCCGCTGGTCCGGCGTCATGTTCGCGAGGATCACGCCGACGGTCAGGCCGAGGAAGCGGTGGATCCGGCCCATCCACTCCGCGTCGCGCTCGGCCAGGTAGTCATTGGTGGTGACGATGTGCACGCCATCGCCGGCCAGCGCGTTCAGGTACGCGGGCAGCGTGCCCATGAGGGTCTTGCCCTCACCGGTGCGCGCCTCGGCGATGTTGCCCAGGTGCAGCGCGGCGCCGCCCATCAGCTGCACGTCGTAGTGGCGCTGGCCGATGGTCCGCTTCGCCGCCTCGCGCACCGTGGCGAACGCCTCGGGCAGCAGCTGGTCGAGGGTTTCGCCGTCCAGGTAACGCTGCTTGTACTCGTCCGTGAGGGCGCGCAGCTCCTCGTCGGTGAGGTCGACGAAGTCGTCCTCGATCGAGTTGATCAGCTCGGCCGTCTTGGCCAGCTTGCGAAGGATCTTCCCTTCGCCGGCGCGCAGGACCTTGTCGAAGAGGGCAGGCACTTTGGGGACGGCTCCTTGCGAGACAAATGCGGACGGCGACCGCGGACGGCGTGGAGCTTGCCGGGCGCAGCCTGAGCCGACCGGTGTCGACCGGTCGATATGTCATCGTAAGCGACCGGGGCCGGTCTAAGACAGTGCGCGCCCCATTCTCTTAGAGCACGGTAAGGACGGAGGCGGGCGTGCGCGAGCTGCCGCGGCTGATTGCGGGGGATGTGCTGTTGCGAGCCTGGCGGCTTGAGGACGCCGAGGCCGTGGTGCGGGCCTGGACGGATCCGGAGATCCGCAGGTGGGGGCGGTACGGCGCGAAGGTCCCGGTCCGGGAGACCGTCGGGGACTGGCTCGCCTGGAATCATCAGCAGTGGGAGTACGGGCTGCGCGCCGGTTTCGCGATCTGCCGGGCCGATGCGGACGAGGACGAGTTGCTCGGCTCGGTCATGCTGGGCGGCTTCGCGAGCGCGGTCGCGAACGTCGGCGAGGCGGGCTACTGGGTCGTCGAGCGCTGGCGCGGCCGCGGCGTGGCTACGCGGGCTCTCGAGGCGCTCAGCCGATGGGCGTTCACTGCCGGGGACGAGGACGGACCCGGGCTGCGGCGCATCGAAGTGCGGCACTCCGTGCGGAACCTCGGATCCTGCCGGGTGGCCGAGAAGGCCGGATTCGGATACGAGATGACGATGCGCGAGTCCTTCCAGTACGACGACGGCGCCTGGCATGACGAGCACCTGCACGCGCGTCTGCCCGGCGACTGAACGCTCATCATCTGACTCTCATCTGCCGCCGCAGGGGCTTCTCAGAACCCGTTCATAGACGCCCCTTATGGTCGCCGACGTGGCATTTCAGATAGGGACCTCGCCCTCGGCGGCCGCGCAGCCGCCGCCCGCGTCCGCCTCCGAGCCCGGGTCCGCACGTCGATGGCGGCCGCGGTTGAGCCGGGTGGACCGCACGGCGCTCGGCGTGTGGCTCGGCACGCGCGCGGGGCTGCTGCTGCTGAGCCTCTACTCGCGCTACGCCACGTCGAGCGGCCGATCCTCGTCCTGGCTGGGCCTGTTCCAGCACTGGGACTGGTACCGCTATCTGACCGTCGCCGAGTACGGATACACCAGCGGCCAGGGCCCGGCGTACGACCAGAACATCACCGCGTTCCTGCCCGGCTATCCGCTGACGCTGCGATTCGTGCATTTCGTGGTGCCCAACTGGGCGGTGGCCGGGCTGCTGATCTCGTTCGTCGCGGGCGGGGTCGCGGTGCTGGCGCTGGCCCGGCTGACAGAGTTCGAGTACCGGCGGCGGCACCCGGAGGGCTCGGCCGAGCAGTCGCGCAGGGCCGCGCGGACGGCCGCGCTACTGCTGGTCTGCGCGCCGGCCGCGGTGTTCCTGGCGGTGGGCTACACCGAGGCGCTTTTCCTGGCGTTCGCCGTGCCGGCCTGGCTCGCGGCCCGGCGCGGCCAGTGGGTGCGTGCCGGAATCCTGCTGGCCTTCGCCTGCACGATCCGGATCAACGGCCTGTTCGTGCTCGCCGGGATCGGCGTGATGTTCCTGACCTCGCGGCCGACGAAGCGGGACTGGGTGCGCAGCCCGGCGCTGCTGCTGCCGATCGCCTCGGCCGGGGTGTACGCGGCGTATCTCAAGGACGTCACCGGCGACTGGCTGGACTGGCTGCACGCGGAGAAGCGCGGCTGGTCGAGGTCGCTCACCAACCCGATCTCGGCGTGGCGCACGTCGTGGAACAACGCGTTCGGATCGGGCTTCGGCGGCGGGCGCCGAGCGGGCGGCGGCGGGGGCAGGGGCGGAGGCGGTTTCGGTGGAACCGGACGCGGCGGGAGCGGCGGGTTCCCCGGCGGCGGGCCGGGAGGCGGCAGCGGCGGCGGCAACTCGAGCGGCGGTTTCCCGGGCGGCAGCGGCAGCGGCGGCACGGGTGGCGCTCAGCAGGGCTTCGGCGGCGGCGCTCCGGGCACGTCGTCCACGACCACTCAGTCCGGACCCGGCGGCACCGGCCACGGCGCGCTCGCGGGCGTCGGCACCTTCGACTCGTGGGCCTTCCGGCTGGAACTGCTCGCCGCGATCGTCGGCGTGGCCACGATCCTCTGGCTCGGTTGGCGGCGGCGCTGGGCCGAACTCACCTACGTCGGCATCTCGGTGCTCGTGTTGATCACGTCCACGTATTACCAGTCGATTCCGCGCGAAATGCTTCTTTGGTGGCCGCTCTGGGTCGGCGCGGCGATCTGGCTGGCCGCACGCCGCTGGGCCACCGTCGCCGTCCTGAGCGTGAGCGGGACACTCATGGTGGGCGTGGCGCTGCTCTACTTCAGCGGGCAGTGGGCCGGGTAGCGCTAGTCCAGCACGCTGTACGCGATGCCGTCGAGGATGTCGTGCTCCGACACGATGATCTCGGGCAGGCCGAGCCGGTCCATGATCTGTGCCAGGATCAGGCCGCCCGCGGCGATCACGTCCACCCGCCCGGGGTGGATGACCGCGATCGCGGCGCGCTGATCGCGCGTCATGGCGAGCAGATCGGCGCACGTCTGCCGGATCACGTCGATCGGGATCCGCGAGAGATGCACCCGCGAGCGGTCGTACTCCCTGAGGCCGAGCGCGACGGCGGCGAGCGTGGTCACCGAACCGGCCAGGCCGACGAGCGTCTTGGCCTCGGCGAGGTCCACGGTCTCGGCGGCCAGGTCGATCCCGGCGTCGATGTCCCGTTTGGCGGCGGTGATCTGCTCCAGGGTCGGCGGGTCGGAACGCAGGTGACGCTCCGTCATCCGCACGCAGCCGACGTCCACCGAGCGGGCCGCCAGCACATTGTCGGAGCCCAGCACGAACTCGGTCGAGCCGCCGCCGATGTCGACCACGAGGTACGGCGTGGGGTGCCCGGAACCGCTGTCGGCCAGCGCCCGCGTGGCGCCGCGGAACGAGAGGTTCGCCTCCTCGTCGCCGGTGATCACCTCGGGCTGCACGCCGAGCCGCGCGCGCACTCCCGCGAAGAACTCCTCGCGGTTGCTCGCGTCCCGGGTCGCGCTGGTGGCCACGAAGCGCAGTTCACTCGCGCCGTGCTCGCGGATGACCGCGGCGTACTCGTCGCACGCGGCGAAGGTCCTCTCCAGCGCCTCGTCGGCGAATCGGCCGGTGGCGTCCACGCCCTGACCGAGCCGGACGATCAGCATCCGGCGGTCGAGCTCGGTCTCCTTGCCGGTCTCCGGATCGAGGTCCGCCACGAGCAGGCGGATCGAGTTGGTGCCGCAGTCCACGGCAGCCACGCGCTTGGGTTCGCTCACGGGCTCTACTCCTCTTCCAGGGTCACGCAGGCACCGGTCCGCCACCATTCCGGCAGCAGGGCCAGCGCCTCGTCGCCGAGCGGATTGACGCCGGGGCCGGCCACGAGGGAGTGCGCGACCAGCACGTGCAGGCACTTGACCCGGTCCGGCATGCCGCCGGCGCTGGGGAAGCCGGGCAGGATCTCGATGGCGTCCCGGCGCCGGATGTAGTCCTCGTGCGCGGCGCGGTACTTCGCGGCGAGCTCCGGATCGGTGCGCAGCCGCTCGGTCATCTCGGCCATCAGGCCGCCGCCCTCCAGCGTGCCGATCGCGGAGGCGGCCTTGGGGCAGGTCAGGTAGTAGAGCGTGGGGAAGGGCTCGCCGTCCGGATTGCGCTCGGTCTTGATCCGCGGCGCGGTCTCCACGACGTCCGGATTGCCGCAGGGGCAGCGGTGCGCGACGGCGCGCAGCCCGCGCGGCGGCCGCCCGAGCTGGGCCTCGACCGCGGCGACGTCCTTCGGGTCCACGGCGTCCTCGGCCGCGCTGTGCACGCTGTTCATCTGCTCTACGGTACTACCGGCCGGTGGACGGGCCGGCCGAGCTGCTGCTCGACGAGGCGCCCGGGGACTTCACCGTGCCCCAGAGCGTGTCGTACCAGGGCGAAGCGGTAGGCGCGGGCATGCCGAGCTGCTCGCTGCCGATGGTCGTGCCCGGCAGCGTGAAGCCCTCCTCGCCCGGCAGCACATAGTGCAGCTGGGAGCGGACCTGAGCCGCGACATAGCCCGGGTCGTTCCAGAGACCGATCTGCTGCTGAAGGCTCGTCACCTTGTTGCTCAACGCGGAGTTCTGCGCGTCGATCGCCGCGAGCTGGGAGCGCTGCGCGAGGTACTCCTGCAGCGGGTACGCGATCGTGACGACGACGGCGCACACGGCGAGCAGCAGGATCGTGGCCCGCCGGGTGAGCCGGAAGCGGGGCCGCGGCGGGCGCGGGGCCTTCGGGCGCGCGGCGGCGGTCTTCTCGGAGGTGCGGGCGGGCGGGACGAGGCCGAGCGTGGACTTCGTCGACTTGGCCGACTTGGTCGAGGACTGCTTCTCCGCCATCCGCTCTGACACCCCCTCAGGTACGACGAGTGGCGCGCCCCGAACGAGGCGCGCCACTCATGCTAATCCGCTCAGGCGCCGAAGCGCGGGAAGGCCGAACGGCCCGCGTACTGGGCGGCGTCGTCCAGCTCCTCCTCGATGCGCAGCAGCTGGTTGTACTTGGCCACGCGGTCGGTCCTGGCCGGGGCGCCGGACTTGATCTGGCCGCACTCCATCGCGACGGCGAGGTCGGCGATCGTGGTGTCCTCGGTCTCGCCGGAGCGGTGCGACATCATCGTGCGGTAGCCGCTGCGGTGCGCCAGCGCGACCGCGTCGAAGGTCTCGGAGAGCGAGCCGATCTGGTTGACCTTCACCAGCAGCGCGTTGGCCTGGCCGCCCTTGATGCCGCGGGCCAACCGCTCCGGGTTGGTGACGAACAGGTCGTCGCCGACCAGCTGGACCTTGCCGCCGAGCAGGTCGGTGACCGACTTCCAGCCGTCCCAGTCCTCCTCGCTGTGCGAGTCCTCGATGGAGACCAGCGGGTAGTTGGCGACCAGCTCGCCGTAGTAGGCGGACAGCTCGGCGCCGGAGTGCTTGGAGCCCTCGAACTCGTAGACGCCGTCCTTGAACAGCTCGGTCGCGGCCACGTCCAGGGCCAGCGCGATGTCCTCGCCCGGGGTGTAGCCGGCCTTCTCGATGGCCTCGAGGATCAGGTCGAGCGCGGCCCGGTTGGAGTCCAGGTTCGGCGCGAAGCCGCCCTCGTCGCCGAGGCCGGTGCCCAGGCCGCGGCTCTTGAGCACCGACTTGAGCGCGTGGTAGGTCTCCGCGCCCCAGCGCAGCGCCTCGCCGTAGGTCTCCGCGCCGATCGGCGCGATCATGAACTCCTGGATGTCGACGTTGGAGTCCGCGTGCGCGCCGCCGTTGATGATGTTCATCATCGGCACCGGCAGCAGGTGCGCGTTCGGGCCGCCGAGGTAGCGGAACAGCGGCAGGTCGGCGGACTCGGCGGCGGCCTTGGCCACGGCCAGCGAGACGCCGAGGATCGCGTTGGCGCCGATCCGGCTCTTGTTCGGGGTCCCGTCCAGGTCCTTGAGCTCCTGGTCGATCAGCCGCTGCTCGTGCGCGTCGAAGCCGATCAGCGCCGGGCCGATCTCGTCGAGCACCGCGAGCACGGCCTTGGTCACGCCCTTGCCGTTGTACCGGCCTTCGTCACCGTCACGCAGTTCCACGGCCTCGAAGGCACCGGTGGACGCCCCGGAGGGGACCGCCGCGCGGGCGATCACGCCGTCGTCGAGCGCGACCTCGACCTCGACCGTGGGGTTTCCGCGGGAGTCGAGGATCTCCCGCGCGCCGACTGCTTCGATGGACGCCACGTGCGTACTCCTTCGTCAAGCTGTCATCTTCTCGTCAGAGGCAGCCTAGTTCACCGGCCCGCGGCCACGCACGGGCCGTCCGCCCCGCATCACCCGACGCGTCGTCAGGGTCCTTCCGGGGCCAGCCGGACCGGGAGTTCGTACAGGCCGCGCATGATCAGTCCGGAATGCCGGCGCAACGATTCGGCGGGCACGGCGAGGGCCGTGCCGGGGTGGCGGGCGAGCAGCCGTTCGAAGCCGATGCGGCCCTCGAGCCTGGCCAGCGGAGCGCCGATGCAGAAGTGGATGCCGTGGCCGAGCGCGAGGTGCCCGGTGGCGGCCCGCCCGAGGTCGAGCACGTCCGGGTCGGCGAAGCGCGCCGGATCGCGGTCGGCGGCGGCGAGCACGGCCAGCACCGGCTCGCCGGCCGGGATCCGCACCCCGCCGACGTCGATGGGCTCGGTGGTGAAGCGCCAGGTGGCGAACTCGACCGGCCCGTCGTAGCGCAGCAGTTCCTCGACCGCGTTGTCCAGCAGCGCGGGATCGGCGAGCAGCCGGGCACGCTGCTCCGGATGGGTGAGCAGGGCCAGTGTGCCGTTGCCGATCAGGTTGATCGTCGTCTCGAAGCCGGCGAACAGCAGGATGAAGGCCATCGACGCGGCCTCGTCCTCGCTCAGGTGCTCGCCGTCGTCCGAGGCGCGCACGAGGGCGGTCAGCAGGTCCTCGCCGGGATTGAGGCGCTTCTTGTGGATGGTCTCGCGCAGATAGCCGCGGATCCGCTTGACGGAGCGTCCGACGCCCCCTCGCCCGCTGCCGCGGTCCACGACGCCGAAGGCCCAGTCGTGGAAGATCGCCTGATCCTCCGGCGGCACGCCGAGCATCTCCAGGATGACGGCGACCGGCAGCGGGCACGCGTAGCCGCGGATCAGGTCGACCGTGCCGTCGCCGTCCCGCGCGGTGCGCTCGCAGGCGTCGAGCAGTTCGTCGGCGATGCGCCGTATCTGCGGCTCGAACTCGGCGATGCGGCGCGGGGTGAAGGCCTTCGAGACCAGGCGGCGCAGCCGGGTGTGGTCCGGCGGATCGAGGTTGAGCAGGTGCGCGGCGATCCCGGACCGGTGCTCGCCGGGGATGCCGGTGCGGCCGGGCTGCCAGCCGGGGAAGGAGGTCGCCGCGTTCTTCGACAGGCGCGGGTCGGCGAGTACCGCCTTGACGTCCTCGTGGCGGGTGACGAGGTAGGCCTCGACGCCGTTGGGCAGCCGCGTCCGATGCACCGGAGAGTGCTCGCGCAGCCACGCGTAGGCCGGGTACGGATCGTTGATGAACACACGATCGAAAAGCGGCGGGGGCGGCGCGGGGTGCTCGGTCACCCCTCCATCGTGCTGCATTGTCAGACGCGGCGGGCGGCGTGGACCGTTCAGCCGTGGTCGATCCCGGCGAAGCTGCGCAGCAGCTCCCGGCGGCGCTCGGCCTCGCGCGGACCCGACCGGCGGCGCCGCTCGTGCTCCTTGCCCGACAGGTATTCCTCCAGGGCCAGGAAGACCACCTCGTACGTGGTCGCCTGCTGATAGTCGGCGACGCTTCGCAGGCGTTCGGTCTGGCTGTCGGTGAGCGCAAGTGCCATGTCCACGGCGGGAAAATATATGACTAGCGGGTCAGCTGGGAACCGGAAGCCGTACGAGTCACCGAAACGAGTGAATGGCCTAGACCAGCACTCGGGGCTCAGTCCGCGGTCCGCTCGGCGGACGTCCGCTCGCTCGGATCCGTCAACCGCGCGCTGACCACCGGGTCGTGCGGAGCCAGGCCGCTCGCCGCGTAGCGTTCGACGGCGTCCAGGCCGGCCTGACGGATCGCCAGCCGCGCCGCGCGCACCGCGGGAGGCGGGCCGCCCGGCCCGGTGCGTACCAATAGCCTGACGACGGTCTGGCCCGGCACCGCGAGCCCGGTGACCACCGCTCCGCGCAGCCGGGTCGCGACGTACGCGGGCAGCACGGCCGCGCCGAGGCCCCCGGCCACCAGCACCTGGATCGCCGAGGGCTGCCGCGCCTGATGCCGGACCGAGGGTTCGATCCCGTGCAGGGCGGCGAACCTGGCGAAGGCCCGCGCGCCGGCCGCGTGCCCGGGACCGACGATCCACGGCCGGCCGTGCAGCTCCGCCGCGGACCCGGGCACGGCCCAGGAATCCGGCACGACGAGCCGGTATTCGTCCTCGCTCATGGCCTGCGCGATCGCCCCGGCGGGCAGCTCGACGGCCGTCTCCCGGTCGTCCGAGGCCACCAGCAGGTCGAGGGTGCCGCGGCGCGGCGCGTCCAGGCCGTCCGGCAGATCCGCCTCCACGATCACCGGCAGCACCTTCGGCGTCGTCTCCATGCAGCCGCAGCCGAACCGGAGCAACTGGGACTTCGGCTGGAACGGGCAGCAGATGGACGGATACATGGTCAAGGTGCGGACCGCCGTCGAACAGCCGCGGAGCTGAACGGAGAAACAACGAGATCCCGTCCCGGCGGCGAGCTGAACTGCTCGCGGCCCGGACGGGATCAATCGTCTGACGTCAGCGCTGGACGGCGTCCTGGGCGGGCACCGCGTCGTTCGCCGGCTGCGCGGTCTGGTTGACGACCGAGCCCTCGACGGCCTGCGGCGGCGCGACCGGGCCGGCCTGCGGGGCGGGCGAGGCCGGGACGTCGTCCTTCGCGGCCGCCTTCATCTCCGACTTGAAGATGCGCAGGGACTGGCCGACCGAGCGCGCGGCGTCCGGCAGCTTGCGCGAGCCGAACAGGAGCACGATCAGGCCAAGGATGACGATGACGTGCCAGGGCTCAAGTCCGCCACGAAACATGGTTCCGCACTCCTCATGATCTAAGGCCGAAGCCGTATGCCGCACCATTGGGTGGGGGTTCCGGCGCCGGTGCACTCACCAGACTAACCGCTCTTACCCGACGTCCGGGAGGCCTCGAGGTGAAGAATCTGCTCGCGCAGCCCCCTGGCCTCGACGCGAAGCGCCTCCTCCGGATCGACGCCGAGCTCCCGCGCCAGGCCGACGACGGCCAGCAGCAGGGTTCCGACCTGCGCCTTGGCCTGCTGTCCGGAAATATCGGGCGCCGGACGCGCCGACTCGGGAAGTTGCGGAACCGTTACATCGACGCCCGCGTTCTTTGAGCGCTTCAGAAGTTTCTCTGCTAATGACAGAGCCGGCTGGGCGAGCGGCACGCCCTCCACCGCCGAACTGCGCCCCTTCTCCGCGGCCTTGATCTGCTCCCAGTTCGCCTCCACGTCGGACGCGGTGCGGGCATCCACGTCGCCGAACACGTGCGGGTGGCGCCGGATGAGCTTCGTCACGATGCCCTGCGCCACGTCGTCGATGTCGAACGGATCCTCGCCGTGCTCCTGCGCGATCCGGGAGTGGAAGGCCACCTGCAACAGCACGTCGCCGAGTTCCTCGCGCAGCGCGTCCCGTCCCTCCCCGGGCGTGTCGGGATCGCCGTCCTCGATCGTCTCGACGGTCTCGTACGCCTCTTCGAGCAGGTACTTCACCAGCGTCTGATGCGTCTGCTGCCGGTC
>NZ_DASZKT010000242.1:0-10734 GCF_035552695.1 Actinospica sp. | reverse complement strand
GCTGGCCGTGCCCGTGAGCTCGTTGAAGCTGGCCGACGTGGCGGTCGGGCTGCCGCTCGTCACCGATGCCGTCGTCGTCACGTCCGCGGAGGCCGAGGGGTGATCGTTCGTTATGAACATCACCAGCGCCACGCCGCAGGCCAGGGCCGCAACCAGGCCGGCCGACGGCAGAATCCACTTCTTCACCTGCGAGGCGCCGCGGCCGCCGCCCGAAATCGGGAAGCCCGCGTCGTCGAACTTCCCCGAGCGCTCGACGACCTGCTCCGCGAACGCGGCTCCCGCCGGGTCGCGCAGCGCCTCGAGCACTCGGGAGCGCACGCCCGGGGGCATGAACGCGTGCGGCAGCTCCTCGAACAGGCGCAGCGGGCGGCGGTTGCGTATCGCGTCGCCGCATATCTGGCACCTCTCGACGTGCTTGCGCGCGGCCAGCAGCCAGGCCGGTATGCCCTTGCCGTCGATCTCGTCGAACGTGCGCCCGAACTCGATCGCATCCTCGCAGCGCGGGTCGCCCGTGCGTGCCGCGAGCACGACCAGCAGCGCGGTCTCCAGGTCGGACTGGGCCCGGGTCACCTCGACCGCGATGGCGGACTCGTCCTTGCCGAGCACGAGCGCGAGGTCGCCGTCCACCAGACGGTGCCGGAACGCCAGGTCGAGCAGTTCGCGCGCGTCCGGCTCCAGCATCGAGTACACGTCGAGGGCGAGCCTGGCGAGTCGGTCGCCGCGGGCCGCGCCGGCCGCGTCGGCGGGGGCGTCGTCGCTGATGCCGATGCGGACGCACTCGGCGCGCGCCAACGCGTACATCCAGGCGCCGAACTCGTCCGGCTCCGCCAGTTCGCGGATCCGGTTGACGGCCACGATGAAGGCGTCACGCAGGGCGTCGGCGGACAGCTTCGGGTCGGCCAACAGCTCGTGACAGTACGCATACAGCCTGGTGCCGTAGACGTCATAGATCTGTCCGGCCGCCAGCCGGTCCCCCGCCCTGAGGGCGGCCACCAAATCCCGGTCGCTCACGGGAGGACGCTAAGCCATGACTTGATTCGAAATCCACTGCGCGGGCGCAAAAGTTATCTCGCCTCGCCGGAAACATCCGGATATACCCGAAAGTTCACCGGCTGTCTCACCCCCGGCGTCCGCCGCGCTGTCGGCGCGGGCCGCTACCGTCTCACCCATGGCGAACTCCACGAAGACCGCTCGCCCCGGCTACCGCTGCGCCGAATGCGGAGCGGCCGCCGCGAAGTGGCTGGGCCGCTGCCCGGAGTGCCAGGCCTGGGGCACCCTGGAGGAGCTCGGCGTGCCGAAACCGCGCACCGTCAAGGCGGGCCCGGTCTCCGCGCCGGCGAAGCCTATCGGGCAGGTCGACGCCACGACGGCCAAGGCGCGCCCAACAGGTGTGGACGAGCTCGACCGGGTGCTCGGCGGCGGCCTCGTGCCCGGCGCGGTGGTGCTGCTCGCCGGCGAGCCGGGCGTCGGCAAGTCGACGCTGCTGCTGGAGGTCGCCGCCGCGTACGCCGGGGGCGCGCGGCCCGCCCTCGTGGTCACCGGCGAGGAGTCGACGGCGCAGGTCAGGTCGCGCGCGGACCGGATCGGCGCGCTGCACGACGAGCTCTACCTCGCCGCGGAGACCGACCTGTCCGCCGTGCTCGGGCAGATCGAGGCGGTCGAGCCCGGCCTGCTGATCCTGGACTCGGTGCAGACGATCGCGTCCGCCGAGGTGGACGGCGTGCCCGGCGGCATCACCCAGGTGCGCGAGGTGTGCGCGGCGCTGATCCGCGTCGCCAAGGAGAAGGACCTCGCGACCATCCTGGTCGGCCACGTCACCAAGGACGGCAACATCGCGGGCCCGCGAGTGCTCGAGCACCTGGTGGACGTGGTGCTGCAGTTCGAGGGCGAGCGGCACTCGACGCTGCGCATCGTGCGCGCGGTGAAGAACCGCTACGGCCCGACCGACGAGATCGGCTGCTTCGAGATGCGCGAGTCGGGCATCAAGGGCCTGCCCGACCCGTCAGGTCTCTTCTTGTCCCAGCGTTCCGAGGCCGTCCCCGGCACCTGCGTCACCGTCACCCTGGAGGGCCGGCGGCCGCTGGTCTGCGAGGTGCAGGCGCTGGTCGCGCCCTCGCCGCTGCCGCAGCCGCGCCGGGCCACGTCAGGGCTCGACGGCTCCCGGGTGTCCATGGTGATGGCCGTGCTGGAGCGGCGCGGCCGGGTGCCGCTGGCCAAGAACGACGTGTTCGCGGCCACCGTCGGCGGGGTGCGTCTGGTGGACCCGGCCGCGGATCTGGCCGTGGCGCTGGCGATGACGACCGCCGCGATCGACGCGCCGCTGCCGCCGACGGTCGCGGCCTTCGGCGAACTCGGCCTCGCCGGCGAGGTGCGGCCGGTCGCCGGTCTTGGCCGCCGGCTGTCCGAGGCGGCCCGGCTGGGCTTCCGGACCGCGCTCGTGCCGCGGCCCGCACCGGGCGGCGAGACCGTCAAGCCGCCGCCCGGGATGCGCGTCGTCGAGGTCTCCGACATCGCGGACGCGCTCGCCGCCCTCCATACGATGATCAGCCGCTAGAATCACAAGTGCAGCAATTCGGGACAGTGATCACCCGTCCCAGCCCGGCGGCATCGGCGCCACTCGATGCCCACGAATCGTCCGGAAGCAACGGAGCATCCCGCATGGCAGGCACCGACCCCACGGACCAGGATCTGCAGCGCACGACGCTCGCCACCCTGGCTCCTGGCACTCCGCTGCGCGAGGGCCTCGAGCGCATCCTGCGCGGACGCACCGGCGCGCTGATCGTGGTGGGCTTCGACAAGACCGTCGAGTCGATCTGCACCGGCGGCTTCGTGCTCGACGTCGAGTTCTCCGCCACCCGGGTGCGCGAGCTGTCCAAGATGGACGGCGCCGTGGTGCTCACCAAGGACGGCACCCGGATCGTGCGCGCGGGCGTGCAGTTGGTCCCGGACCCGTTGATCCCGACCGTGGAGACCGGGACCCGGCACCGCACCGCCGAACGGGTCAGCAGGCAGACCGACTTCCCGGTGGTCTCGGTCAGCCAGTCGATGCAGCTGATCGCGCTCTACCACCAGGGCGTGCGCACCGTGCTCGAGGACTCCAGCGCGATCCTGTCCAAGGCCAACCAGGCCCTCGCCACCCTGGAGCGGTACAAGCTGCGGCTCGACGAGGTGTCCGGCACGCTCTCCGCGCTGGAGATCGAGGACCTGGTGACGGTCCGCGACGTGGCCCAGGTGGCGCAGCGCCTTGAGATGGTGCGCCGGATCGCCCAGGAGATCGAGGACTACGTCGTGCAGCTGGGCGTGGACGGCCGGCTGCTGGAGCTGCAGCTGGACGAGCTGGTCGCGGGCGTGGACACCGACCGCGAGCTGGTGGCCAGGGACTATCTGATCGAGCGCACCGGCCGCCGGGCGAAGACCGTGCAGGAGACGCTGGCCGACCTCGACGGCCTGGACCGCGGCGAACTGCTCGAACTCGGGGCCGTCGCCCGCGCGCTCGGCTTCCCCGGCAGCGCCGAGGCCCTGGACGGCGCCGCCTCGCCGCGCGGCTACCGGCTGCTGGCCAAGGTGCCGCGGCTGCCCGGCACGGTGATCGACCGCCTGGTGGACCACTTCGGCGGGCTGCAGAAGCTGCTGGCCGCCTCGGTCGCGGACCTGCAGGCGGTGGAGGGCGTCGGCGAGACCCGCGCCCGGACCGTGCGCGAGGGCCTGTCCCGGCTGGCCGAGTCCTCGATCCTGGAGCGCTACGTCTGACGCGAGGTCATCCGCGGTCGCGCCGGCCCGCCGGCTCGCTCGGCCCACTCAGCCCAGGATGAACTCGACCGCGCTCGTCGTGACCCCGTTGGCCTCGGCGTTCACCGTGTACGTCCCCTGCGGCACCGTCGGCAGCTTGGAGACCGGACAGCTGGTGCCCTGCGTCTCCCAGCGCTTCCAGGCCACCGGATAGGTCTGCGTGTCGCCCGGCCCGAGCACGCGCAGGTCGCTCGCGCCGGAGCACACCGTGGAGGTCCAGATCGGCTTCGTCGTGCCGAGCGGCATCACGCTGACCACGAGGCCCTTGCCGGACACGTCGACGGTGCAGTTCGCCGAGCCCGAGTCGGCCGCGGTGATCTTGAAGGTCGGGTAGGTCCCCGCCGGATACTGCACGGTCCCGGAGGACGCGGTGCGGTCCAGCGCGATCGTCAGGCCCAGCGCGCACCCCGCCGCCGCGCCGGACGCGGCCTGATGACTCGCACCCGTCCCGGCCGTCGACCCGGCCGAGGCCGAACCGCTGCTGCTGCCTCCGGTGCCGCTGCCGGTCGACCCGGTCCCCGCGCTCCCGGAGTTCGAGGGTCCGCCCGGGTACGCGTTCCCGGGCGGACCGGACGCGGTCTGGCTGGACCCCGGCGTGATGATCCCGGTCGGACTGGAACCCGCCGAGTTCCCGCCGCCCGCCGAGGCCGTGTTCCGCGGCGCGCCCGAGGTGCCGGTGCACGCGTAGGCCACCAGCGCGATCACGAAGAGCGGGATTCCGAGCAAGACGATGCGCCGCCGCCAGTAGACCGAAGATGGCAGCGGACCTACCGGGCTACGGAAGGATCCCACGGGACGTCACCTTAAGGCATGAGGGACAGACTGCGCCGGATGTTCTGTGTGTGTTTTCGATGATGGGAGGATATTCTCATGTCCGTTATCGAACTCACCGCGGGGTGGTACGCGGAGCACAGGCGCGACCTGCCGTGGCGGCGGCCCGAGGCAGGGGCCTGGGGCGTCCTGGTGAGCGAGTTCATGCTGCAGCAGACGCCGGTCAACCGGGTCCTGCCCGTGTATCAGTCCTGGATGCGGCGCTGGCCGAAGCCGGGTGACCTGGCCGCGGAATCGAGCGGCGAGGCCGTGCGCGCGTGGGGGCGGCTCGGGTACCCGCGACGTGCGCTGCGGCTGCACGCGGCGGCGGCGGCGATCACCGAGCGGCACGGCGGCGTGGTGCCGGCCGAATACGAGGAACTAAGGGCTCTGCCGGGCGTCGGCGATTACACCGCGGCGGCCGTCGCGTCGTTCGCGTACGGCCGTCGGCACGCGGTGCTCGATACGAACGTTCGCCGGGTGCTGGCCCGCGCGTACTCCGGGGAGCAGTACCCTGCGACGTCGGTCAGCGCGGCGGAGCGGTCGTTGGCCGAGAGCCTGCTGCCGGAGCAGCCCGCACAGGCCGCCGCGTGGGCCGCCGCCTCGATGGAACTCGGCGCGCTGATCTGCACGGCCAGAAGCCCGCGGTGCGACGCGTGCCCGGTCGCCGAGCTGTGCGCATGGCGGAAGGCGGGCAGCCCCGAGCACACCGGTCCCGCGCGCAAGGGCCAGAGCTACGCGGGCACGGACCGGCAGTGCCGAGGCGCTCTCCTCGCGGTGCTCCGTGCCGCGCAGGCGCCGGTCGAGGTGGGCGCGCTGTTCGCCGCGTGGGCCGACGAGGAGCAGCGCGGCCGGGCGCTGCGCAGCCTGCTGGACGACGGCCTCGCCGTGCGCACTGCGGAGAATCAGTACTCCCTCCCCTGAGTTATCGCCGGCGAAACCAATTCCGGGCGCTTCCAGTCGCGATCTCCCGGTAACCTTGGACTGTGACTCTCCGCCTTTATGACACCGCCACACGCAGCGTGCGCGACTTTGTCCCGTTGGTTCCGGGCAAGGCCTCGATCTACGGCTGCGGGCTGACGGTCCAGGGCGCGCCCCACGTCGGGCACATCCGTTTCGGCCTGGTCTTCGACGTGCTGACGCGCTGGCTCGAGTACCGCGGGTTCGAGGTCACCTACTGCCGCAACGTCACCGACATCGACGACAAGATCCTGCGCAAGGCCGCGGAGCGGGACGTCGAGTACTGGCGGGTGGCCAGCAGGTACGAGCGCGAGGCGACCGCCGCCTACACGCTGCTCGGCTGCCTGCCGCCGACCGTCGAGCCGCGCGCGACCGGCCACATCCCCGAGATGATCGCGATGACCGCCGAGCTGATCGAGCGCGGGCACGCGTACCCCGCGAACGGCGACGTCTACTTCGAGGTGCGGTCCTTCCCGGAGTACGGCGCGCTGTCCAACCAGAAGCTCGACGACATGCAGAGCGCGGACGACGCCGACCCGAAGAACGCCAAGCGGGACCCGCGCGACTTCACGCTGTGGAAGGGCGCCAAGCCGGGCGAGCCGTACTGGGAGAGCCCGTGGGGTCCGGGGCGTCCTGGCTGGCACCTGGAGTGCTCGGCGATGACGCACAAGTACCTCGGCGAGGCCTTCGACATCCACGGCGGCGGCCTGGACCTGATCTTCCCGCACCACGAGAACGAGATCGCCCAGTCCAAGTCGGCCGGGGACGAGTTCGCGCGGTACTGGATGCACAACGCGTGGGTGACCACGGCGGGCGAGAAGATGTCCAAGTCGCTGGGCAACTCGATGCTGGTCGAGCAGGTGGCGCGGCGGCACCGTCCGGTCGTGCTGCGCTACTACCTCGTCTCGCCGCACTACCGCTCGATGATCGAGTACTCGGAAGAGGCGATCGACGAGGCGGGAACCGCGTACGCGCGGATCGAGCAGTTCATCACCCGCGCGCTGGAGCTGACCGGGCCGATCGAGCCGGCGCAGGAGGTCCCGGCCGAGTTCGCCGAGGCCATGGACGACGACCTGAGCGTGCCGCAGGCGATGGCCGTGCTGCACAACACGGTGCGCGCCGGGAACGTCGCGCTGGCGGCGGGCGACAAGGAGTCCGCCGGGCAGCGGCTGGCCGAGACCCGGGCGATGCTCGGCGTGCTCGGGCTCGACCCGTTCAGCGAGCCGTGGGCCGACGAGACCTCCGGCGGCGCGGCGGCCGACCTGCGGGAGACCGTGGGCAAGCTGGTCGCCGTCGCGCTGGAGCAGCGGCAGGCGGCCCGGGCCCGCAAGGACTTCGCCGCCGCCGACGCGATCCGCGCGCAACTGGGCGCGGCCGGGATCCAGATCGAGGACACCCCCGCCGGCCCACGCTGGACGCTGGGCTGACGCCCGCTCAATTCTGCTTTTTCTCGCAGTACGAATCACTATCGAAAGGCCCGCATCATGGCAGGCGGTAAGGGCGGCGGCCTCGGCGGGCGCGGCAACAAGTCGGGATCGAACCGCAAGGGCGCGCAGAAGGGCTCAGGCGGTCAGCGCAAGCAGGGCCTCGAGGGCAGGGGCCCGACGCCCAAGGCGGAGGACCGGGTCAAGCACCCGGCGGCGAGGCGCGCCGCGTCGACGGCCAGGCGGACGCAGGGCACAACGGGCGGCCGGGGCACCCGTCCCAAGGTGCCGTACAAGGCGAACCGGCAGATCAGCGAGCTGATCGCGGGCCGGAACTCGGTGGTCGAGGCGCTGCGCGCGCAGATCCCGGCGACCACCCTCTACGTGGCCACGCAGATCGACATCGACGAGCGGGTGCGCGAGTCGCTGACCCTGGCCACCCAGCGGGCGCTGCCGATCCTCGAGGTCTCCCGGCAGGAGGTGGACCGGCTCACCGACGGCGCGATCCACCAGGGCATCGCGCTGCAGATCCCGCAGTACTCCTACGCGCACCCGGACGACCTCGTCGAGCGCGCGCAGGACGCGGCCGAGGCCCCGCTGATCGTCGCCCTCGACGGCGTCACCGACCCGCGCAACCTCGGCGCCGTGATCCGCTCGGCCGCCGCGTTCGGCGCGCACGGCGTCGTGGTGCCGGAGCGGCGCAGCGCGGGCATGACGGCCGGAGCGTGGAAGACCTCCGCGGGCGCCGCGGCGCGCATCCCGGTGGCCCAGGCCGGGAACCTGACCAGGGCGCTCGAGGCGTACCAGAAGCAGGGCCTGCTCGTGGTCGGCCTCGCCGCGAGCGGCACGATGGACCTGGCGGACCTGCAGGCGGGCGCCGACCCGATGGTGCTGGTCGTGGGCGCGGAGGACAAGGGCCTGTCCCGGCTGGTCGAGCAGACGTGCGATCTGACGGTCCGTATCCCGATCGCCGCCGCGACCGAGTCGCTCAACGCGGGCGTGGCCGCCGCGATCGCCCTCTACGAGGTGGCCCAGCGCCGGAACCGGGCCGGTCGGCTGTAGCTGTTCGAAGGCGGTCGTTCCCCGAAGGCAGTTGTTCACCGGGGGCAGCTGCTCACCGGAGGCAACTGCTCACCGGAAAACGACGAAACCCCCTCCCGGCCGACGCCGGAAGGGGGTTCTCTTCGTCCGCTGAAGGGGGTTCCCTTCGTCCGCTGAAGGGGGTTCCCTTCATCCACTACGAGATTCGGATACCGCTCTCGGTCGCGAAGACGTGCGTCTCGCCCGCCTTCGGCACGACGAACAGGTCCTCGCCCTTGGCCGGGGTGTTGCGCGCGTCGACCCGGACGATCACATCCACGTCCTTGCCGTTGGCCTTGGCGGTGCCGTAGGCGAAGGCGTCGGCGCCGAGCTCCTCGACGACGTTCACCTGCACCTTGATGCCGCCCTGCGCGCCGTCGGCCTGCTGGTCGAAGGACTCGGGCCGGACGCCCACGGTCACCGTGGAGCCCTCGGCGCGGGAGAGGATCTCGCGGTCGATCGCCACGAGGGCGCCGTCGAAGTCCACGCCGCCGTCCACGATCGGAGCCTCGATCAGGTTCATCGCCGGCGAGCCGATGAAGCCCGCGACGAACATGTTCGACGGCCTCTCGTACATCGCGCGCGGGGTGTCGCACTGCTGCAGCAGGCCGTCCTTGAGCACCGCGACCCGGTCGCCCATCGTCATGGCCTCGACCTGGTCGTGCGTGACGTAGACGGTCGTGATGCCGAGGCGGCGCTGCAGCGAGGCGATCTGGGTACGCGTCTGGACACGCAGCTTCGCGTCCAGGTTCGACAGCGGCTCGTCCATCAGGAAGACCTTGGGCTCACGCACGATCGCGCGACCCATCGCGACACGCTGGCGCTGACCGCCGGACAGCGCCTTCGGCTTGCGGCCGAGGTACTCGGTGAGCTCGAGGAGCTTCGCCGCCTCCTCGACCTTCGCGCGGATCTCCGCCTTCGGGTTGCCCGCGATCTTCAGCGCGAAGCCCATGTTGTCCGCGACGGTCATGTGCGGGTAGAGCGCGTAGTTCTGGAAGACCATCGCGATGTCGCGGTCCTTCGGCGGGAGGTTCGTGACCTCCCGGTCGCCGATGCGGATCTCGCCGGAGGTCACCTCCTCGAGGCCCGCCAGCATGCGCAGCGAGGTGGACTTGCCGCAGCCCGAGGGGCCCACGAGCACCAGGAACTCGCCGTCCTGGATGTCGAGGTTCAGCTTGTCGACGGCGGGCCGATCGGCCCCCGGGTAGACGCAGGAAGCGTCTTCGTAGATAACACCAGCCATGGTGAGGTACACCCTTTCAACCGGCAGGAACGTGCCGGACGATCCGAGTTGGAAGGTCAGGGCCCACCGCCCCCGAAGAAGGAGGCGAAGCGGACCTCTAGCGACCGTATAGTCTTACGATCACTTTGCCAAGAGGCGCGCCCGCCTTATCGACTGTCCGCACCCCGCCGCTCCCGGTACCATGGCAGCGGCCAAGCCGCCGCGCAACCCGCCCCGGCCCGGCCCGCACAACCGCATCCCCAACTGAATCCGCCGGCGTGGCGCAATTGGCAGCGCACCTGTCTTGTAAACAGGGGGTTAGGGGTTCGAGTCCCCTCGTCGGCTCCCACCTCAGCCCCAGGTCAATCGGCCTCCAGGCAGCAAAGAACCCCAGACCTTGATACAGGTCCGGGGTCCGTATGCCCGCTGCCGCCGGTGGACGGCGACGGCCCTCGATGCGGGGCTGAGCGCGTTACGCGCTCTGGAAGTACCCGTACACGTCGACGATCAGCTGCAGGCTTCCCGCGCTCTGGTTCAGGAAGTCCACCGCGCCGTCGGAACCTGGCGCGGTGATTGCCAGGTTCGGCACGGTCGCGCCCTTGGCGAAGTTGAGTGTCGAGGTCGTGGGGATGACCAGGTTGCCGGATGAGTCGTGCTTGTCCGGGAACACGATCAGGTCGCCCCCCGTGGTCGTCTGGGTCACCGTCGTGTTGGTGACGACGCCCGTAATCGTCGGCAGGACATTGCCCCAGAAGTCCGAGCCGAGCAGCAGGCGGTAGTAGTAAGCGGCCTGAAGCGTGCCGTTCTTGATCGTCCGGGAGTCCAGGTAGCGGTACGGGGTGTACGGCTCGTAGGCGGAGATCGCCTCGGAAGCGTTGGCGCTGAAGTAACCATCCACGTCAACGATCATCCGCAGCGAGCCAGAGCCGGTCAGCTTGATGTCGATGTAGCCGTCCGAGCCGACCGGCACGATCGCCGCGTTGGCGATGACCTGGTTCGCGTTGAAGTTGACATTGGACACGGCCGGCATGCTGCCGCCGTCGGGATACGCCCGGATGTAGCCGGCCGCCGTCGGCGAGGCGACGGTCAGGTTCACCGCTACTGCCTTGACGTCCGCGGGCACCCCGCCGATGCCAACGACCTTGAGCCGAACGGGATCGGACTCGGTCAGCGGCGCGTTGTGCCCGCCGGTCGTGGTGCGGGTGTCGAGCAGCCGGACCGGGGTGAGCGACTTGAACCCGTCGGCCTGCGCCGGGGTGAAGTAGCCCGCCTCGTCGGCGACCAGGTCCACGGAGCCGGTTCCGCCGTTGTAGAGCTCGATGTCGCCGCCGGTGCCGATCGGCACGATCGACATGTTGGCTACCGTCTGGCCCGTGGTGAAGTTCACGTTCGACGTGCTCGGCGCGGACGAGCCCGCCGGGTAGGCGGCGATGAAGCCGAAGCCCTTGG
>NZ_DASZKT010000241.1:0-18400 GCF_035552695.1 Actinospica sp. | reverse complement strand
AGCCGTACTCAGCACGTCGCCGGCCGTACTCAGCACGACGCCGAGGCCCGCGTCGCCAGCAGCGGCCTGCTTCAGCAGGCTGTCGAGGTGCACGCGGTAGTCGGCTGCGGTCAGGGGAGCGGCCAGGCCGAGTGCCTCGTGCCGCGCCACGGCCGCCGCGATCAGGTCCGCGACCTCGTCCAGGATCGGGGAGTCGGCGGTCGTTGAGTCGGCGGCCGGGGAGTCGCCGGCGGCTCCGAGGCCGGGGGCCAGCATCAATGCCTTCGTCACGTTCCCATGATCCCACTGGGCACCACCGTGCGCGCGGAGACCTTGACCCACATCAGTACTCGTAGTACGCATGAGGTTTGTTCGAGAGCTGCATCTCAATCCGAGAACAGTAGTGGAAGGGACCTACCCACATGCGCCTGCCCCGCTTCTCCTCGCTCTCCACGCGCGGCGCCCGCACCGTCGCCGCGGTCACCTGTCTGGCCGCCGTGGCCGCCGCCGGGACCAGTTCGGCCGCCGCCGGGCACCGCCTCGCCGAGTCCGCGACGTACTCCGGCTCCGCCGTCGCGAAGCACCCGAACGCCGAGAACAGCAGCACCCTGACTCCGTTCACGATCGTCAGCCCGAACTTCGCCGACGGCGGCCGGCTGCCGACCTGGACCGAGTTCGGCGGCCCGTACGCGAGCGCGGCCGGCTGCGCGGGGAAGAACCTCAGCCCCGCCCTGGCCTGGTACAACGCGCCGTCCGGCACCAAGAGCTACGCGCTTTTCGTGCACGATGTGGACGCCCCGCAGTCCTGGGGCTGGACGCACTGGATCACCTACAACATCCCCGGCTCGGTGAGCTACCTGCCCAAGGGCGACGACACCGCGTACACCTCGGGCACGACCGACTGGCAGACCAACGGCATCCCGCAGGTCGGCTGGGGCGGCCCGTGCCCGCCCGCGGACGGCGAGACGCACCACTACGTCTTCAGCCTCTACGCGTTGTCGACCTCCGATATCTCGACATCAGGACTCGACTACACGGACCTGATGAACACCATCGCTCCGTACGTCCTCGGCGCCACGTCCATCGTCGGGACCTACAGCCTTTCTTAGCGAGGGATTCACTTCGCGTACAGGCAACTTGTCTGTACAGGTGTGCGGAGTGGAGCCATGATGCACGACGGCCCCCGTCCCGTTCGCCGCGATCCGGCGAACCGAAGGAAGGACTGTCGGTACCCATGGCTCCCCTCTCCCGCCGGGCATTGCTCGGCTCCGCCGCCGCGGTCGGCGTCGGCGGCGCGCTCGGCCTGCTGCCGGGCAACGTGCAGCGCGCGATGGCCGCCTCCTCGGCCGCGAGCACGCTCTCCGCGGTCAAGCACGTGGTCATCCTGATGCAGGAGAACCGCTCCTTCGACCACTACTACGGCACCCTCTCGGGCGTGCACGGCTACGCGGACACCAGCCTGCTGCGCTTCCCGAGCAGCTCCAACGTCTGGAACCAGTCCACCAAGGGCAAGTCCGGCGGCGGCAAGATCCTCGAACCCTGGCACCTGAACACGCAGACCACTGACTCGCAGCAGGTGGGCGACCTGGACCACTCCTGGTCCGGCACGCACGGCGCCTGGAACGGCGGCCTGTGGAACAACTGGATCCCGGAGAAGTCCGGGTTCACGATGGGCTACTACAACCGCACGGACATTCCGTTCCACTACGCGCTGGCCGACGCCTTCACCATCTGCGACCAGTACTTCTGCTCGGTGCAGGGCCCGACCAACCCGAACCGGCTGTATCAGTGGACGGGCATGATCGACCCGAACGGCACCGGCGGCGGCCCGGTCATCGACAACAGCGAGTCCGGCTACTCGTGGACCACGTACCCCGAGATGCTGCAGAACGCCGGCGTGAGCTGGCGCGTCTACCAGGAGCAGGACAACTACGACGACAACCCGCTGGCCTGGTTCTCGCAGTTCAAGAACGCCGCGACCTCCTCCCCGCTGTACACCAAGGGCATGGCCCGGGTCGGCAGCATCTCCTCGGCGATCGAGTCCGACATCGCCGCGGGCAGCTTCCCGACCGTCTCCTGGGTCGTCGCGCCCACCGCGCAGTGCGAGCACCCCGCCTACCGGCCGGCCGACGGCGCCAACTTCGTCAGCGGCGTGCTGAGCGCCATCGCGAGCAACCAGGCGACCTGGGACTCGACCGTCGTGTTCTACAACTTCGACGAGAACGACGGCTTCTTCGACCACGTCGTCCCGCCGACCGCGCCCTCGGGTACGGCGGACGAGTGGGTGGACAGCGCGCCGATCGGCATGGGCCCGCGGGTGCCGATGACCGTGATCTCGCCCTGGTCGGCCGGCGGCACGGTCTGCTCGCAGGTCTTCGACCACACCTCGCCGCTGCAGTTCGCCGAGCTGGTCGCCGGCGTGCAGTGCACGAACATCTCGGCGTGGCGGCGCACGGTCGCCGGGAACCTGACGGCCGCGCTGAACCTCTCCGCCACCGAGGTCGCCTTCCCGACCACGCTGCCGAACACGGCGACTCTGGTCACGGAGGCGAACAACGAGGAGTCGCTGCCCGCCCCCTCCGTTCCCTCCTCCGGCGTGCTGCCCGCGCAGGAGTCCGGCGACCGCGCCGTGGCGAGCAGCCTCGGCTACGTCTTCAACACGACTTCGTGGGTTGACACGTCGGCCTCAAGGTTCTGGTTCAAGACCGTCTCGGCCGGCGGCCTCGGCGGCGGGTTCGCCTCGTACGTGCAGAACACCCGCACGTTCGCCAGCTGGCAGTACACGCTGCCCGCGGGCGGCTCGATCTCGGACTACTTCTCCGCGGTCACCTACGGCGGCGGGCCCTACGACGTGGACGTGCACGGCCCGGACGGTTATCTGCGCGGCTTCACGGGCAACGTCAAGACCATCCTGAGCAGCACGGCCGCGCATCCGGAGGCGTACGTCGTGGACAATCTGGACGGCAGGACGCTGGCGCTGACGATGACGAACACGGGCTCTGTCTCGTGCACGTTCACCATCGGCGTCAACGTGGCCTACCTGGCCTCGGGCGGCAGCACGCAGACGGTGACCGTGGCTGCGGGAGGCACGGCCACCGCCACGCTGAACGCCACCTCGGCCGGGCGCTACGACTGCACGGTCACGGCGAATACCGGCGACAACTTCGGCCGCCGGTTCGCCGGACGTCTGTACGTTCAGTAACTCAATAGCTTGAGACCTTGGCCCGGTGTCCCCGCGGATACCGGGCTACGGTTGTGCCGCACCAGGTCCTCCTCGCTATACCGACGGGTATCGCGATGCCAGTTGAGCACCGCGGCGATCCAGTCGCGCAACTGCGCGGCACGTCCGTCCAGCGCGGCTCGGGCCTCCTCGTTCAGTTCGTAGTCGGCGTACGCGAGCGGCAACTCGATCGAGGCGGCACGCTCGAACTGGGCCAGGCGCTGCGCCATCACGTCCTCGACGATGCGCAGCGCGTCCTTGTATGAGCAGTCGAAGAAGGTCTCCACGACGAGAAGCAGGTTGTGTACCTCGCCCTCGTACTGGATCTCCTTCTGGTATGAAAATACGTCATTGATCATGAAGGCATAGTCGGCGGCACTGTTCTCCAGTGACGCGATCGCCTCATGCTGCACGAGCTCCGGCGGTACGACGGCGCCCTGCTTGATGCTCGCCAGGCAGGCGGTGAGCTCCGCGCCGAAGGTCTTGCGGCGCATCTCCAGGTAGTCGATCGGATCGGGGATCTTGTTCAGCGCTGTGTTGTCCAGCTCCCACAGCCAGCTTTCGATCATGGTGACGACGGCGTTGCGCAGGTAGCCGCGCGCGTCCTGCGTCATGCGCCCGGTCGTGCGGAGCCAAAGGTCGGCGAGGCCGCGTTCCAGGGCGTTCTGCGGTTGTGGCTGGACGGCGCCGTCCTGCGTCGGGAGGAGCATCTTGAGCCGCTCGTTCTGCACAAGCGCACCGAGCCGGTCGCGCTTGCTGGTGAAGACAGCGGGGTAGTAGTCGTCCGCGTAAGTCCCCCACGAGAGCCACGTCGTGCTGAGACACAGTTCCTCGGCCGTGCCCTCCGGGTCGATGCCCGCGGCGCAGAGCGCGAAGTCGTAGTCCGCGACCTTCTCGGCGGTCCACACGCCTTCCTCGAAGAATCCCATCCGCCCGGACCACTCCACCGCGTGCGTGCGGGCCGTCGCGAGGTGCTCGTTGAGCCGCAGCGGGAAGGGCAGGTCGAAGTCCGGGATCAGCGAAGGCCCGACATGCTGGAACGGGACGTGCGCGAAGGTCCGTGCCCGATCCAGCAGATGCTTGACATTGAACGCGGCGTTGCCGAGACCGGGCACGCCGAACACGCTCGCCGGCGGCAGGATCCACGGACTCTGCGATCGCGTCGTGCCGCCCTTGTTCATGTAGCGGCTCGACCGCATGTGCCACTCGTGGCCGCCCGACTGCCAGTCCTGCAGACCCTTGACATACGCGGCGATCTGCCCGCAGGACAACGGATCCAGGCCCGACTCCACGATCAGCTCGGGCACCTCGACCAGCGCCGTGTGCTCGAACTGCTGCAGTCGCGACGTCAGCAGATCATTGAGACGGTCGGCGGCCTCCTGCGGCGAGACGTCCAGGAACAGCTGGAACACCAGCACGCCGTTGTCCAGTTCGCCCTCCTGCTCCACCTCGCGCTGGTAGGAGAAGATGTCGTTGCGGAAGTGGATCGAGTCCGCGAAGGAGTCGCTGAGCACGCGCATCGCCCGGCTCCGCGAGACGGCCGCGGGCACCTCGGCGCTCACGGCGTGCTCCACCAGGCACGCGGACCAGGGCGCGCCGCCGACCCGCCGCCGCATCTCCACATACTCCACCGGATTGGCGATCCGCTTCGCCCGGATGTTGTCCAGCTCCCACATCGAGGCCATGATCAGGTGCCTGGTGGCCTCGGTGAACCGGCGTACCCAGTCCGCGCTGCGGAACGGCGCCGTCCGGCCCCACAGGTCGACGAGCCCCTCCTCGCAGGGATTGGTCGGTTCCAGGCCGTGGTCCGGCGCCATGAACGCGCACAGCCGGGTGAGATAGGCGTGCGCCGAGGCGCGGTCGCCGCCGGTCTTGAACCGGGCCAGGAAATGGTCGTCGAAGAAGAAAACCCACACGTACCACTCGGTGATCAGCGTGAGCATGTCGGGCGATGTATCAGGATGCGTGTAGCCGCACAAGAGCGCGTAGTCGTGTGCCGCGAGGTCTTTTTCCGTCCATACGTCCGAACCTTCGAGCATGCCGAAGTCGCGGGCCCAGCGCGTGGATTCCACCCGCGCGTGCTGGACGTACGGACTCAAACGTGCAGGGTAGGGAACGTAGAAATCGGGCAGTTCGAAGGGCTGCGCCATGAGAGGTCGCCTCCCCTCATCTGAGGACTGATATACCACGTCTGCTGACGTATTCACTCGATCGTGTCAAGGAAGGTGAAAAGTCTTTATCCACCAGGGAGTTCGCCCCTAGTGTCCGGCGCGTGAGTCGGCGCGGCCGTGAGCGCCGCCCGTCCTCGCGAGCATCGTCCGGATTCGTCGAACCAAAGGATTCTCCTGTGACGATCGATCCCTCCGTGACCGCCGACGCCGAGCAGGCCCGGCAGAGCCTGAGTACGGCGGCCGCGCGGAATCTCGCGACCACCACCAAGACGCCCCCGCAGATGCAGGGGATCTCCTCCCGCTGGCTGCTCAAGGTGCTGCCCTGGGTGCAGGTCAACGGCGGTTCCTACCGCGTCAACCGTCGGCTGTCCTTCGTCGTGGGGGACGGGAAGCTGACCTTCACGAACGTCGGCGACCGGATCAGCGTGGTGCCCCAGGAGCTGGGCGAGCTCCCGGCGCTGCGCGACTTCGACGACGTCGAGGTGCTCGGCGAGCTGGCCCGGCGCTGCGAGCAGCGCGAGTACGCCGCGGGCGAGGTGATCGCCCAGTCCGGCGCCGAGGCCGACTACGCCGTGCTGATCGCGCACGGCAAGGTGACCCGGCACACGAGCGGCAAGTACGGCAACGAGGTCCGGCTGAAGCTGCTCGGCGACGGCGACTACTTCGGCGACAACGCGCTGACCGAGCAGGAGCCGGGCGAGTGGCCGTTCACCGCGCGCGCCGAGACCCGGGTGATCGCGCTGCTGCTGCCGCGCACGGCGTTCGCGGCGGTCCTGGACAACTCGCCCGCGCTCGCCGAGCAGGTACAGGCCTATCTGGCGCAGGCCGAGTCCCCGCGCAACCGCTCCGGTGAGGCGGAGATCGAGATCTCCTCGGGCCACGAAGGCGAGCCGACGCTGCCGAGCACCTTCGTCGACTACGAACTCAGTCCTCGCGAATACGAGCTCTCCGTCGCGCAGACCGTGCTCCGGGTGCACACCCGGGTCGCGGACCTCTACAACCAGCCGATGAACCAGATGGAGCAGCAGCTCAAGCTGACCATCGAGGCGCTGCGCGAGCGGCAGGAGCACGAGCTGGTCAACAACAGCGAGTTCGGCCTGCTGGCGAACGCCGACCTGCGCCAGCGCGTGCAGACGCACAGCGGCCCGCCGACCCCGGACGACCTGGACGAGCTGATCTCGCGCCGGCGTGACACGCGGGTGCTGCTGGCCCACCCGAAGGCGATCGCCGCGTTCGCGAAGCAGTGCACGAAGGCCGGGATCTACCCGGACGGCACCGAGTACCTCGGCCACCGCGTCCCGGCCTGGCGCGACGTGCCGCTGCTGCCGTGCAACAAGATCCCGATCGGCAAGGACCACACCACCTCGATCATCGCGATGCGTACCGGCGAGGACAACCAGGGCGTCGTCGGCCTGCACCAGACCGGCATCCCGGACGAGTACCAGCCCTCGCTCTCGGTGCGCTTCATGGGCATCAACGAGCAGGCGATCATGTCGTATCTGGTCAGCGCGTACTACTCGGCGGCCGTGCTGGTCCCGGACGCGCTCGGCATCCTGGAGAACGTCGAGATCGTCACGAACGGGAACAGCTGACCTGACCGCGCAGCAACTCGACGAACGCTCCGGCGGCGGCCGGCATTCGGCGCGCCGCCGGAGTGATGAGTGAGACCTCGAACATCGGCTCCGGCCGCACCGGCCGCAACGTGAGCGGGCGCGCCCCGACGGTCATCGACTCGCCGAGGAACGCGCAGCCGAAGCCGGCCCGGACCAGTTCGGCGGCCGTGGGGATGTCGGTGACCTCGACGGCGATCTCGCGGTGCAGTCCGGCCTGCTCGAAGAGCCGGTCCACGCTCGCCCGGTTGCCCCAGCCGACCGGGAACTCGACGAACCGCTCGCCGTCGAGTTCGGTCAGCGGGACGTGCGTGCGACCGGACAGCGGGTGGCCCTCCGGGCAGGCCAGCAGCAGCGGCTCGGCGGCCAGCAGCCGGACGTCGACCCCGCTCGGATAGGGGCCGGGCAGGGCGGCGAAGGCCAGGTCGAGGCTGCCGTCGAGCACTCCGGCGACCAGTTCGGCCGAACCGCCGGCGGTCGTGTGCGGGACGATCCGCACCTGCGGTCGCTCCTCGTGGTAACGAGTCATCAGCGCCGCCAGATCGACGAGCGTCAGCGAATGCATGATGCCGACGTGCACCGTGCCGCGCACGCCGCCGTGCACGGCCGCGACCGCGTCCCGGGCGGCCTCCACCGCGGCCATCGCGTTGCGCGCCTCGGGGAGCAGTTCCCGGCCCGCATCCGTCAGCCGCACCTGGTGCGTGGTCCGCTCGAACAGCTGCCCGCCGAGTTCGCGTTCCAGCGCGCGGATCGACACCGACAGGGTCGACTGGACCAGGTGCAGCCGCTGCGCGGCCCGCGTGAAACCGCCCTCCTCGGCGACCGCGATGAAGTGCTCCAGCTGACGCAGTTCCACGGCTATGCACCTCGTTCATGATCGATATGCAATCTTTTCGTTGGACATCATAACCGCGCCGGGTGACGCTGGATGGGTGACAACGCTCAGAGATGAATTTCAGCCAATCGACGCGTCCGTCGCGCCCCGGCAGGATCCGGCGCGGCGGCGCCACCGCCACCACACCTTCGGCTTCTGGGTCGCCACGCTCGCGTTCCTGGTGAACATGGGCTTCTCGGCCGTGCCCACGCCGCTGTACGTGCTGTACCAGCAGCGCGACCACTTCTCCACGATCATGCTCACCGTCGTGTACGCGGTGTACGCCGTCGGCGTGATCGCCAGCCTGTTCCTCGCCGGCCACATCTCCGACTGGGTCGGGCGCAAGCGCGTGTTCGTGCCCGCACTGCTGGTCAACGCGCTGAGCGCGGTGATCTTCCTGGCGGAGCCGAGCTTGCCTGGGCTGCTCGTCGCCCGGGTCGTCTCCGGCGTGTCGGTGGGCCTGACGACGGCGACCGCCACGGTCTACCTCGGCGAACTGCACGCGCGGCGCCCCGCCGGGTCGACCGCTCCGCGCCGGGGCCAGATCGTGGCCACCGCGGCGAACCTCGGCGGCATCGGCGTCGGTCCGCTCGTCGCGGGCCTGCTCGCCCAGTTCGCGCCGCAGCCGCTCCGGCTGCCCTACATCGTGTTCCTCGTCGCGCTGGTCGTGCTGGCGGGCCTGGTCGCGCTCTCCCCGGAGACCGCCGTGGCGCCCGACCCGGCGCCGCGCTACCGCCCGCAGCGCATCGCCGTGCCAAGGAACGCGCGCGGCACGTTCTTCGCGGCAACGGCCACCGGCCTCGCCTCGTTCGCCGTGTACGGGATCTTCAACTCCCTGGCGCCCTCGTTCCTCGCCGTCACCCTGCACCAGAGCTCGCATGCGGTGGCCGGGGCCGTGGCGTTCGCCGCGTTCGCGTCCGGCGCCCTCATCCAGCTCGCGCTGATCCGGGCCGGACTCGACACCACACTGCGCAGCGCCCCGCTGATCCTCATCCCCGGTCTGGCCCTGCTCATCGCGGGGATGTGGGTGCCCAGCCTCGTGCTGTTCGTGATCGGTGGCGTCGTCGTGGGCGCGGGTGCCGCACTGGCGTTCCGCGGCGGACTGACCGCCGCGGCCGCCACCGCGCCGCCCGAGTCGCGCGCGGAGGTGCTCGCCGCCTTCTTCCTCGGCGCGTACGTCGGGCTGTCGGTGCCCGTCGTGATCCTCGGAGTCGCGACACAGTACGTCTCGGCGCGCTCGGCGATGGTCGTGTTCGCGGCGCTCGTCGCGGCCGCCATCGTGCTCTGCGTCAGGATCCTGCGCAGGCGCTGAGCTGAGCTGAGCGAGAGCCGGGAGATCGGGTATCAGGGCTAGTGGTTGCGGCGCCCGATGGCGTGCGCCATGTTCACCAGCGCGATGCCGCCCATGACGATCGCGGCTCCGGCGAGGCTGCCGTGCGTGGTGCCCTCGACGATGCCCATCAGCGGAATGGCGGCGATGACCGACATGCCGCCGATCACGCGGCCGTCGGAGGACTTCTCCTTCTGCTTGACGACCTGGAACGCGTGCGGCTGGCCGCCGCGGGCGGCGAGCTCGGCGTCCACGCGCGCGGCGACCTCGCGGTCGAGCCGGGCGGTCAGCGAGGGCGGGAGCTCGTCCTCGACGGACGGGCGGCCGCGGCGCGCGGCGAGGACGGTGGCGATCTCCTCGGGCGTCAGGTCGGGCACAGACGGCATGCCTCAAACACTACTGAGACCGCGAGCTCTGCGCAGTAGGGCCGGCCCCACCGCGATCCCGCTTCCCGGCAACGCGTAGATCGCGGAGATTCCAGCCCTGGCCACGCGGATCCACGTCGCGCGTCGACACGCGGAACAGCTCGGTCGCGCGCCGCATGGAGAGTCGTGCGCGGCCGGTGTAGGGGCAACGGTCGGATTGAGGGACGTGTGCCGCCGCGCGGCGCTCGGTCAGGAAGACCGGGCCGCTGGTGCGCCCGATCGTCAGCAGGGGTAGCAGCCTCGCGCTCTGTTCGCCCCACGTGATCCGGTCCGCCTGACGTGGACTGCTGACCTTGCTACGAACCTTGCGATGCGCGAGATCGAGGTCGGAGACGTTCAGCGCGAGCAGATGCTCTGCCGGCGCGCCGCTCTCGTAGACGAGCCGCCACAGCGTCTGCTCGCGTAGTGGCACTCGAAGGGCGAACACCTGCTCGGGATCGATCTCCGAAGGCTGTTCTACTCCCGGGTCCGAGCCGCGACGCAATTCCATGTGCCCCTTGAGCGCCTGTTCCGTCTGTGGCCCGATCCAGCCCTGTGCCGCCCACCAGTGCGCCGCGTTACGCAGGATCGACACCTCGCGCTCGTACGTGCGCCGATCGACGTCCATCAGTGCTCTGCGGCCGAGCGCCTCGCGTACGACGGTCGCGGCGGCGGCGCCGTCGAGACGAGCCAGGGTGACGACGGGGGAGTGGGCGCCGCGGCGGGCCGTGCCGATCGGCGGGGTGCGGCCGATGAGCAGCCAACCCCAGGTCGCGAGCGTGACCCGATAGACGCGCTGCGAGGCGGGGGAGATGCGCGCACTCGCCAGGTACCGATCCACGGCGACGGCGTACTCAACCGGCGCTACCATCGTCCCTCCCGCAGTAAATGAAATGAGCTGGCGCGGTAAACAGATATCCATTTGCTTTCAACGTCACCTTACCAGGCCGATTCCCCTTGTCTTAGCCCTTCGTTCAGCAGCACGATCATGAGTCATGGAGACTCAAGTTCAGTCGGGCTTCCGGCGCTACTTCCTCGGGTACGCCACCTCGCTGCTCGGCACGGCGATGGCCGGACCCGCGACTGTGTTCGCCTTCCTGGACACCGGTCGCGGCGCGGACGGACTCGGGTTTGTGCTGGCCGCCGGAATCCTGCCGATCCTGCTGTGCCTGCCGGTCGCCGGGGTCGTCGCGGACCGCTTCGGCTGTCGCCGGGTGATCCTCTTCGCGGACGGGATGCGCTGCCTCAACCGTGCGGCCTTCGCGTGTGCCCTGCTGCTCGTGCACCGGCCGCCGACCTGGATGTTCGTGTTCTTCATCTGCCTGCAGAACTCGGGCGACGGACTGTTTTCCCCGGCCTACAGCGCCCTGATTCCCCGGCTCGTCGGCGGTGACGCCCTCGTCTCGGCGAACGCGCAGATGAGCGTCGCCAGGTCGATGGCCTCGGTCATCGGGCCGTCGCTCTCCGGCGCGTTGGTCGCCGCGTTCGGGCCCGCACTCGTGCTCGGACTCGACTCGGCGAGCTACGCAGTGTCCTTCGTCGCGCTGCTCGGCATTCCGGTCTCCCTGCCGGCCGACACCTCCGCAAGCCGGGGCTTCCGCAGAGACCTGCGCGAGGGCTGGTCCGTATTTTCATCGCACCCTTGGTATTGGATGCAGACGCTTCAGTTCGCGCTCTTCAACTTCCTCGTCTGGGCACCGTTTCTCGTTCTCGGTCCGACGCTCTCCGCACAGCGCTACGGCGGCGCGCGGGCGTGGGGTGTCGCCTTGGGTTGCAACGGGCTCGGCGCGGTGATCGGCGGTAGCGTCCTGATACGCGGGCGGACGTTCCGGCGACCGCTGCTCGTCAGCATCATCGCCACCGCGGCGTACGCGCTGGCCCCGGGAGCGTTCGCGCTGAGATTGCCGATCGCCGCGATCGCCGTGCTGATGGTGCTTTGCGGCATCGGAACCTCGATCTCCGGGACGTTGGCGGCGTCCGTCGCCCAGCGCGTCATGCCGAAGGACGCGCTGGCCCGGGTGAGCGCGTACAACGTGCTCGGTGCGTACGCGATCGGTCCGATCGGCCTGGCGATCGCGGCCCCGATCGGCGGCGTCGTCGGCTATCCGACGGTCCTCGCTTTCGGCGCGACGTACCAGCTCGCCTCGGTCGCGCTGCTGCTCGCGATCCCCGCAGCCCGCCGCGTCGAGACGACTACTCGGACCGAGGTGCCGTCTTCCGCGTCATCGTCCGGACCTGGACCGACACCAGCCACAGCAGAAGCGTCACCAGGAAGCTGATCATCGAATACTGATCCGTGACGACGAACAGCTGGACGATCGTGCCGAACGTGATGAACAGTACCGCCGCCGTGAGCAGCGCCAGGCACAGCAGCACGCGGCGGTCCGTGCGCAGGAACCGCCACGCGTACGAGCCGACCGCACGCCGCGCCGACCACGCCGTGTAGACCGGGCCCGCGACCAGGATCGCGACGAGCACCGAGCCGAGCACTCGCTGGGCGAAGCCGCCGAGCGCGGGGGCGAACGCGTCCACCGCGTCGACCGCGAGCACGCTGAGCCAGGTCAGCCGCCAGACCCGGCTGAGCAGGATCGAATCGATGTTGCGGCGCGCCAGATCCTGGTGCGGATCGGAACTCAGTGCCCTGCGGAAGCCGCGCAGCGCCCGGCCCCAGCGGCGCGCCGAGCGGTCCAGCACGGCGAGATTGTTCAGCGCCATCGCGTGCTGCGGATTGAGTTCCAGCACCTTGAGATACGCGGCGCGCGCGTCCTCTTGGCGACCCACGGCCTGGTAGGCGAGTGCGCAGGCGAAGTGGGTGTCCGGGCTGTCCGGGCCGAGCTCGCGGGAGCGTTCGGCCGGGGCGAGGGCGCCCTTCGGGTCGAAGTGGCAGACGCAGCGGGCCAGCAGCATGTGCCCGCGCCACTCGTTCGGCGCGAGCTTCGTCGCCTCCAGCGCGATGTTCGCCGCGAGCCGGAACTCGGCGCGCTTGTAGTGCATGTGCGACAGGACTCTGCGACCATGCTCCGACTCCGGCTCCGCGGCCACCGCCGCCCGCGCCGTGCTCACCGCCTCGTCCTGCCGGCCGACCGCCGACAGGCACAGCGCGGCGAGCCGCAGCCCCTCCGCGTTGTCCGGCCGCCCGGCCAGGATCTGCCCGACCGCGTCCAGTGCCTCCGCGGGCCGTCCGAGGTCGTACAGCTGCTGCGCGCGGTCGAACTCGACGCGCGACCTCGTCGTGTCCGTCACAGCATCCTGCGCTTCTTCAGATAGCTGGCGAGGTCGTCGTAGATCCCTGACTCGTTGGCGAACATGGCGACGTTGCGGGCGCTCTCCAGCCAGGCGCCGACGGACGGACGCACCTCGTCGACGGCCGCCTCCAGGTCGCCCATGCCGATCAGCCGCACCTGGCCGCTGCGGGCGGAGTCCATCAGCGCCAGCTCCGCGGCGGTCTCGCACACATGCGCCAGGTCGGCGCCCGAATAGCCCTCGGTCCGCTTCGCCAGCACGCCCAGCTTCACGCCGCTGACCGGCCGGTCCTTCAGGTGGTGGCGCAGGATCGCCTCGCGGGCAGGCTGGTCCGGCGGCAGCACCAGCAGCGTGCGGTCCAGCCGTCCCGGCCGGCGCAGCGCCACGTCCACGTCCCACGGCGCGTTCGTCGCGGCCAGCACGAACACGCCCTCGTTGGCCGCGTCCACCCCGTCGAGCTCGGTCAGGAACTGGTTGACGACGCCGCGCGCCGCGTTGTTGCGCAACTGGCTGCGCTTCTGGCCGATGGCGTCGATCTCGTCGAAGAACAGCACGCACGGGGAGTTGCGGCGCGCGGTGGCGAAGATCTCGCTGAGGTTGCGCTCGCTGTTGCCGATGTACATGTCGAGGATGTCCGCGAGCGTCACCGAGATGAAGCTGGCGCCGAGCTCGCCCGCGACGGCCCGCGCGATGAACGTCTTCCCGCAGCCGGGCGGGCCGTAGAGCAGCAGGCCGCCCTTGAGCGACTTGTGGTACATGCGGCTGAGCTCCGGATTGCGCATCGGCGCCAGGAACGCGACCTCGAGCCGCTGCTTGACCTGCTCCATCCCGCCGACGTCGGCCAGGCTGATGGCCGAGGACTCGAGGTCGTAGGCGGGCTCGGTCAGCCGCTCCCCGTCGTCGCCGACGAACAGCGGCTGCGCGATCTCGCCGAGGTCGCGGGCGGCGGCCTCCCAGTCGAACGCGTCGTCCATGTCGCCGGGCACGCGGGTCTGGCCCGGAATGGCGTCGGCGAGCGAGCCGCCGTCCCCGTCGGCCGGGGCCGGGGGAGCGGACGGCGACTGCGGCGCGGACGGGGTCGCGGGGGCGGGCGTGGGCGGCGTGGCGGCCTCGGGCTGCGCGGCCTCGGCGGCCGGCTGCGTCGTCGAAGGCTGCGATGAAGACTGCGATGGCGACGGCTGGGAAGGCGACGGCTCCGATGGCGACGACGTCGGCGCGGCCGGGCTGCCGAGGGCCCGGCGCATCAGGTCCAGCGCGCGGGTCTCGGTGGGCGCCTGGCCGAGTACCACGCCGAGGTGCTGCACCGCCTCGTCCGTGGCGCGGCCGATCAACAGCTCCGCCAGATGCAGCCGCAGCGGCACGTCCGCGGGCGTCGCCTCCACCGCCCGGCGCAGGCTGGCTATCAGCGGATCATCAGCCACCGGATACTCCTGTCGGTTCTTGTCGCCGCGGCCGCGCGGCTGCCTCAGGCTATCCCCGCCGTGATCGCGAGCGGAAGGGTGCCCCGGGACGTTGTGGGACATAGTTACAGACTTAGGACCAACCCTGACCCTGCTGCGGCGGATAAGGGGGCTGCGGCGGTTGCGGTGGGTAAGGCCGTTGGTACGGCGGGTACTGCTGCGGCTGTCCGGGATAGGGCTGCTGTCCCTGTCCGGGGTAGGGCTGCGGCTGTCCCGGGTACGGCTGCTGCCCCTGTCCGGGATAGGGCTGCGGCTGCGGCGGATAAGGCTGCTGTCCCTGCCCCGGGTACTGCGGCTGCTGCGCGGACGAGTTCACCGCCGCGACGAACGCCGTCGCCTCCTCCCGCCACATCTTGTGGATCTTCAGTCGCACCTGGTACATCTGCCCCTGCGCGTCCTGCATCCGCGCCATGACCCAGAAGTGCGCGATGCCGTTGTCCGGCGGGGCGAACTGGATCATGCCGCGCGGAACCCTCCCGAGGGTCTGCGTCGGGTTGTTGCTCATCCGCTTCGCGCCCACGAAAAGGACGTAGTTGCCGGTCAGCAGGAGGTACAGCGGGTTCCCGACCGGGTTCAGGAACGGCGTGTCCCCGTATTCGGCCTCGAACAGCCCCTGCAACTGCTCGCCGGGCGGCGCGAACTCGGCGGCCCGCTTGCCGAACTCCTTCTGAATGGCGGATTTGCTCACCAGCATGCCGTCCACGGTACCGGTGCCGCGCGTGCCGGGCCAGCAGGCAAACCTCTGATCCCGGCACCGCCGCTGAAGTTCCCGTTTAACCGATTCGTGATGAATTCGTGGTCGGCGCGTGTCCGTTCTCTGAGCTTGCGCCCAGTTTCGCGTGAGCTCCCTCACAGCAACGCGTTATATCGTCTTTCTGTCAGCCGGATGTCAGCGTCGCGTCAGCCGAGGCTCATACGGTACTCATGGCCGCAGCGCGGCGGCCGTCGACCGCCAACCCGTCGACCGTAGATCCTAGGGGGATCCATGGCCTCACTCGCACGATGGTGCTTCCGGAACAGAGGCAAAGTCCTCGCCATCTGGGTCATCCTGCTGCTCGGCATCGGCATCGGTGCCAACCGCTGGGGGGACTCGTACAACACGTCCTTCTCCATGCCCGGTACCGACTCGACCAAGGCCCTGTCCCTGCTGCAGAGCATGGACGCCAAGGCCGCGGGCGACAGCGACCAGGTCGTGCTGCACTCGCTCGGCGGCGCCAAGCTGACCGACCCGGACATCCAGCAGTCCGTGGAGACGATGCTCGGCAAGGTGGGCAAGATCCACGGCATCGTCAGCGCCTCCGACCCGTACACCGAGGTCGGCGGCAAGCCCAGCGGCACGATCAGCAGCGACGGGACCATCGGCTACTCGACGGTCCGCTTCCAGGGCAACCAGACCACGATCAACCTCGACGACGTCAAATCCCTGGTGAGCACGGCGCAGGCCGCGGCGAACTCCAAGCTCGAGGTCGAGCTCGGCGGCGTGGACATCGAGGGCACCCAGCAGTCCGGCACAGGCAGCTCCGAGGGACTCGGCTACATCGCCGCGATGATCGTGCTGCTGCTCGCGTTCGGCTCGCTGGTCGGCGCGTTACTCCCGATCATCATCGCGATCTTCGGCATCGGCATCGGCACGTCGCTGATCATCATCGCCTCCCACGGCCTGACGATCCCCGCGCTCGCACCGATCCTCGCCGCGCTGATCGGCATCGGTGTCGGCATCGACTACGCGCTGTTCATCGTGACGCGGTTCAGCAAGGGGGTCCGGTCCGGCCTGAGCCACGAGGACGCGGTCGCGCGGGCGCTGGACACCTCGGGCCGCGCGGTCGTCTTCGCCGGCACCACGGTCTGCATCGCGCTGCTCGGCATGCTGACCACGCGGATGAGCTTCCTGTCCGGCTCCGGCATCGGCGCGGCGATCGCCGTGGCCACGGTCGTGCTCGCCGCGATCACGCTGCTGCCCGCGCTGCTCGGCTTCAAGCCCATCGGCAGGCGCATCCTGTCCCGCGGCGGCCGCAAGAAGCTGCGCGACTCCGGACCGATCACCGGCGAGCCGACGGGTGTGTGGGCGCGCTGGGCCAAGATCGTGGAGAAGCGGCCGAAGATCCTCGCGCTGCTGGCCGTGGTCATCATGGGCGTGCTGCTGATCCCCACCCTCTCCGTGCGCCTCGGCTCCTCGGACCAGGGCAACGACCCGAGCAGCACGACCACGCGCAAGGCCTACGACCTGCTGGGCCAGGGCTTCGGTCCCGGCTTCAACGGCCCGCTCCAGGTCGTCGCCCAGCTCGGCTCGTCGAGCGACGACGCGGCCGTCAACCAGCTGGCCGCGCAGATCCGCACCCAGCCGGACGTCGTCTCGGTGATCCCGGCGCCGGTGACCCCCGCGTCGAGGATCGTCATGATCACGGTCGTGCCGGGCAGCTCGCCCGAGTCGGTGCAGACCACGGACCTCGTCAACAACCTGCGTGACAACGTGGTGCCGAAGGCGGAGCAGGGCACGACGATGCACGCCTACGTCGGCGGCACGACGGCGATCTACGAGGACTTCGCGAGCGTGATGAAGTCCAAGCTCCCGCTGTTCATCGCGGTCGTGGTCGCGCTCGGCTTCCTGCTGCTGATGCTCGCGTTCCGCTCGCTGCTGGTGCCCTTGGCCGCGGCGGTGATGAACCTCCTGGCGGCCGGCGCGTCCTTCGGCGTGATCGTCTGGATCTTCCAGTACGGCCACGGCTCGGACTCGCTCGGGCTCGGCGCGGCAGGACCGGTGGAAGCCTGGCTTCCGGTGATGATGCTCTCGATCCTGTTCGGTCTGTCCATGGACTACCAGGTGTTCCTGGTCTCCCGGATGCACGAGGAGTGGGTGCACACCAGGGACAACCGGCGCGCGGTGCGGGTCGGCCAGGCCGAGACCGGCCGGGTGATCTCGGCCGCGGCCACGATCATGATCTGCGTGTTCCTGTCCTTCCTGCTGCTGGGCCAGCGTCCGGTCGCCGAGTTCGGCATCGGCCTGGCGGCGGCGGTCGCGCTGGACGCCTTCGTGCTCCGGATGCTGCTGGTGCCGTCGATCATGCAGACGCTCGGCAAGGCCAACTGGTGGCTGCCGGGCTGGCTGGACCGGATCCTGCCGCACCTGTCGGTCGAGGGCGACGCCAATCCGCCGGTCGGCAACGACCACCTGGACCCGGACCTGTTCATGACCCGGGCGGAGCGCAAGGCGGCGAAGGCGGGCGGCACCGCCGTGCTGCCTGAGCAGAAGTCCGGCTCGGGGAGCGCGGCCGGCGGGTCCGGCCGCTCCGAGGAGGACGAGTCGGACTCGGTCTCCAGCGGCCACCGCTGATGCCGTAGCCGTAGCCGTAGCCGTAACCGACTGCGGACGGCGGAAGCGGACAGCACCGCAGCGCACCGCACCGAAAGCACGTCGCCCGGGCCGATCGAAAGGGGATCGGCCCGGGCGACGTCGCGTTTTCCGGACGCGTTCGCCTTGCGGCATCACATTCTGATGTCACGGTCTGATGTCACATTCCGACATCGCTCTCTGCACCGCCGACGTTGCGTTGTAACAGGCTCGCGGCAAACCCCGATCGCAGGCCTTTTCTCATGGATCTCCAATGATCGCCTCACCAAGCCCGGAAATCTTGGCTCTGGTTCCACCCAGGACAGATGACGAGTCGACACGGACCCGAGAGGGATCGAGGGGAAAACGGATGGCACGGACGGGTACACGCTCCGGCACACGAAAGCTCGCGCTGCGCTTCGGCGCGATCGCGCTGGCGGGCACCGCGGGCCTAGGCCTGCTGGCGGCGTGCTCAGGCTCGTCGAGCAGCGGTAGCGGCTCCAGCACCAGTACGCAGTGCGCCGCTCGCGGCCAGGGCGGCGCCGGCCTGCCGAGCGGCGTCCGGCCGTCCGGCGGGAGGTTCACGGGCACCGCCCGCCCGACCGGGTTCCCCAGTGGAGCGCGTGGCAGCAGGCCGAGCGGCGGATTCGGCGGCTGTGGCGGATTCGGCGGCTACGGCGGCGGAGGTGCCGCACCCACGGCCACCGCCACCGGCTGACGGCCGGTCGAGACGTGGCGTCGTCCGTCGCGCCGGATTTCTTCATCTCCGGCGCGACGGACG
>NZ_DASZKT010000240.1:0-3387 GCF_035552695.1 Actinospica sp. | reverse complement strand
TAGACCGGGTTCGCCGGGTACATCTCGTACCAGGGCTCGTCCACCGGGCTGCCGCTGGAGCAGTCGGTCGCCACCCCGGTCTGCTCGACGGTGGAGGTGCCGTACCCGTCGATGCCGACCCAGGGGGCGTAGAGGTCGTTGCTGGAGCTGCAGGTCGCCGCCGGCTCGGTCCAGGTCGCCGCGACCGAGGTGAAGCCGCTGCCGGTGGCGGCGTACCCGCCCCAGTTGTAGCCGTTGGTGTTGTAGTGCAAGGGGCGGAACGCCAGTCCCTGTGCCGCCGCCGCGGTCGCCGGAACGGCCGGCGCGACGATGCTCGTCGCCGCGACCCCGAGTGTGGCGACGCGTATCAGGAATCTGCGCATGCTGGCTCCTCTGTGGGTAATGATCAGGATGCTCACACAGCTGCCCACAGCCGTGTGGGCGGCTGTGTGGGAGGGCAGCACTACAGAGACTGCCGACCATGGCAAGGCCCGGCAAGGATCACAGCGTCGTTAAGTGTTAAGCGAATTGCCATCCTGCGCGCATAGCGACTGTGACGTGCTGTCGTGCTCGGTGGCGGGGCAGCACCTCGGGTCGGGGTGGGTTCTAGTGGCCGGCGGTGCCGGTGGTCCAGAGAGACTTGCCGGCGGAGCTGGCGATGACCACGTTTCCGTCGTCCTGGACGGAGAGGGTGGCACCGTTGTTGCCGGCCGTGCCGCTGGACCAGACCGGGCTGCCGGCGGCGGTGTAGAGGACGAAGTTGCCGTCGCCCTGCATGTACGCCTGGGTGGCGCCCTTGCCGGAGGTCTTGGCGGACCAGAGCACGGTGCCGCCCTGGTAGAGCACGAGGTTGCCGTCGCCGCCGAGGACGAGCTTGAACCGGCCGTCGCAGGACAGCAGCGGCTTGTTGACGACGAAGTTCTGGTCGGCGGTCAGCATTCCGCAGCCGGCCGTGGCCGTGGGTGACGGCGAGGGCGTCGTCGTGGACGGGATCGGCGGCGTGGGACGGGTGGAGGTCAGGGCGATCTGGCCCTTGAGCATCTTCCCGCCGTCGTTGGTCAGCCGCAGGTAGTAGTCGGTGGAGCAGGCCGTGCCGTCCTCGTCCAGGGCCAGCAGGCCGGAGCCGGCCGGGACGGTGGCCTGGCTGGCGGAGGTCTTGCCGATCTGGTTGCCCTCGCCGTATTCGTCGAACATGGAGATGTAGATGCCCTGGGCCCCGACGCGCACCATGTTGTAGAACTGCGCCCACATGAAGTCGCCGTGCGCGCGCTGGTTGGCGGAGAGGTCGCCGGGCAGCACGCAGGGCTGGTAGTCGATGCCGTTCGCCTTGCAGTCGGCCATGTCAGGGGTGTTGACGTTGGTGTAGAAGTTGTTCGTGTCGGCGACGGAGCCGATGCGTCCGACCATCCACGGCGAGAGCATGTTGAAAGCGTGGTAGACGTCCAGGAACCCGGCGCGCGAGTCGTCCGAGGAGGTGCGCCAGTGCGTCGGCACTCCGCCGATCACGTAGCAGCCCTGGTTCTTGAACCAGTTCACCACGTCGAGGCAGGTGGCCGCGTCCCACGTGTGATTGCTGTCGTTGAAGCCGAAGCCCCAGATGCACACCACCGGCTTGCCGCTCTGGCGGGCGTAGGCGCTCGACGAGGTGTACGCGGACATCTTGTTGGTCCAGTCGGCCTTGATGTCCGCCTGCATGGTGGTCCAGCCGCTGACGTCGTACATGATGTAGAACTTCCGGCCGTACGCCTCCGCCGCGCTCTTCACCTTGGCCGCCATGGCATCGCGGGTCGGACCCTCGCCGCCGGTCGGATTGAACCGCTGCAGCGCGGCGGTGTCGCAGCCGTTCTGCTGCATCCAGGAGAAGTGGGTGTTGACCGTCTGCTGGTCGTACGACGAGAACAGCGTCGCGGGCTGACCGTTGTTGAAGTTCGCGAACGCGGTCTTGTAGGTCGCGGTGTAGTCGGCCATGTCCGGCCACGCCTTGATGTTGGTGTTGCTCGTCGACGGCGCCGAGGCCATGTTCTGGCTCCAGTGCCACCAGCCGTTGATCGGCGCGCCGTCGCCTTTACACGCGAACCAGCCCTGATAGCCCACGGTGATCTTGCCCACCACGTCGCCGGCCGGGGACGCGGCGCTCGCGGAACTCGTCAGCCCGGAGACCAACTCCGCCCCGCCCACCATGGCCACGGCCGAACCGGCCAGCGTCGAAAGCATGAATTTCCTGCGTGAGATCGCCATCTGTACGTCTCCACTCGAGCGTCGGTTGCAGCTGCCATGGAGGGGAGGGACGCGTGGGGCGGCGGCATTGCGAAAAGTTCGAAAGATTCCCGCGGATCTTACGAACCCGTGTCGTCATGGGAGGGCCCTGCCATCTTGCCGTATGATCACGTGGGGCACACCGACAATGACCGTGCGTTTCGCTGTCAGGAGGAGATCAGTCGTGACGCAGTATCGACCGGTCTGGGCGCCGGATGGCGTGGAGATCGAGAAGCCGTCGACCGCCCGCATGTACGACTTCTACCTGGGCGGCTCACACAACTTCGCCGCGGACCGGCAGCTCGCGGCCCGCACCATCGAGGCGTGGCCGGACGTGCCGCACCTCTGCCAGGCGAACCGGGCGTTCCTGCGCCGGTCCGTCACCCATCTCGCCTCGCTCGGGGTCGACCAGTTCCTCGACCTCGGCTCCGGCATCCCCACCGCCGGGAACGTGCACGAGGTCGTGCACGCGATCAATCCCGACGCGCGAGTCGTGTATGTGGACGCCGACCCCGTCGCCATCGCGCACAGCAAGGCGTTGCTCGCCCAGGTTCCGGAGGCCGCTGCCGTCTACGCCGACCTGCGCGATCCGGACGCGGTTCTCGACAGCCCGGAGGTCGCGGGCTTCCTGGACCTCGCGCGCCCGGTGGCGCTGCTCATGTTCGCGGCGCTGCCGTTCGTACCCGACAGCGACGATCCGGCGGGGATCGTGGCGGCCTACCGCGACAAGACCGCGCCCGGGTCCTACCTGGCACTCAGCCACGGGACCGGCGACTACCGGCCCGAGGCGGTACGGCGCGTCGAAGACGTCTACACCCAGGCCAGCCACGCGATGCGGCTGCGCAGCCGGGACGATATCAGCGCGCTGATGGACGGCTATGAGCTGCTCGATCCCGGCCTGGTCGACATCATCCTCTGGCGCCCGGATCCGCAGTCCCCGCCGGACCCGCTCGGCGGCGACGTCACCCGCTACTCCATGTTCGCGGCCGTCGGTCGGCGCTGACGGCAGCAGGGCGATGCAACGCGCCGGGCCTCGGGGCGCATCCCGGGGCCCGGCGCGTGTGCACCGGTCAGCCGCTTCTACCGGCGGCTGTACCGGTTGGTCGGGTCAGCCGTTGTAGCTGTCGAATATCTTGGTGAAGTCGAGCGCGT
>NZ_DASZKT010000239.1:0-2928 GCF_035552695.1 Actinospica sp. | reverse complement strand
GAAGCCGGTGCGCTGAAGGCACTGGCGCACGCCGGCAGGACGGATGACACGAGCAGCTACACCACCGACATCGGCCACGTCGAGGCCGCCAGCCGGAAGCTGTCGGCGGCGCCCGCGGGGCTGCGTCGCTTTGAGCTCGCGCTGCCGCGGTTTGGGACGTTGCGCCTCGCCTCGGCGCCCCAGGCTTCCGAGACCTACGTCGGCGGCTCGACGGGCAGCGGGGCAGGCTCTTCCACGGGCCAGGGGGCCTCATCACAAAGTGGCTCGTCGTCGAACCAGGGCAGCGCCCCGCCCGTCACGCACCCGGTCTCGAACCAGGCCTAGGCGCGATGACCCGCCGCTCGCACGCCGCAGCCGCCGGACGCTGGTCGCGGCTCGCGCTCCTGTGCGGCGTCGTGGTCGCGGTGCTCCCGGCCGCCGCGCTGGCCGGCTCCGAGCCTCCGGTCAATGACAACTTCCTCGCCTCGAACAACCTCAACGCGCCGCACACGCCGCTCAACGCGGTCGCCACGCTCCAGGACATCACCGACACGGTCGGCGCCACGCTGCAGCAGAACATTCTCGACCCCTGTGGCAGCGCCAACTGCCCGAGCGGACTGGCCGAGTCCCACACGTGTCAGGGCGTGAGCTACGGCAAGACCGTCTGGTACGACTTCTATCCCGACCACGACGGGCAGGTGGAGATCCGGACGAACGGGATCCCGAACGTGATCGCGCTCTACACCTATGCGCCGCTGAGCTTCGCCCCGACCCCGGTCCGGTGCGCGCCCGGTTCGGGATTCGCCAGCAACGAGCTCTCCGTGCAGGTCCGCGCCGGAGTCGACTACACGTTCCAGGTCGGCGGGCGCGGCGGCGCCGGCGGCAGCCTGCGGATGCTCTTCAACTACGCCTACCAGAGCCGGCTTACCGTCGCCCCGTTTTTGATGCAGGCCCGCTTCTCGACCGTGGTCGGTGAGCCGCAGACGACACGACTGACCGGCCTGCAGTTCCTCGGCCTGGCCGATGGCGAGCAGGTGACGGCCAGATGTCAGGCCTGCCAGGGGGCGACCTTCGGCGATCAGCAGACGACCGGGAACCTCGTCAAGCTGGTCTCCGATCTCCCGATCCGGGTCAGCCGCCGCACACGCGTGATCATCGGGGCCTCGTCGCCCGCCCAGATCGGCCGCTTCAAGATCTACACCGTAAATGCGGCCCGCTTCCGGATCGGGCTGAGCTCGAGTGGCTGCCTCACAGCCGGCGCGACCTCGCTCTCGATGCCGGTCGCAACCAGTTCGAGCGACACGGTGCCATGCCCGGTGCGGTTCGTGAACCCGATCGGCGCCGAGTACGTGTTCTGGCGCGGACCGCAGGGCGGTCTGCGTGAGAAGTGGTACTCGGGCCGCTGGAACGGCCCGAACCTGGTCGACACCGGACGCCTCGGTTCGGCGCCTGCAGTGGCCGCGCACGCCGATGGGCAGCAGGACGTGTTCTGGAAGGGAACCAATGGGAACCTCTGGGAGACCTGGTACACGGGCCAGTGGCACGGGCCGATCAACCTCCACGCTGGCCGGCTCGGGTCAGGCCCCGCGGTTGGGGTTGACAGCGCCGGCGACGAGTACGTGTTCTGGCAGGGCACCGACGGCGGCCTGTGGGAGAGGTCCTACTCAGGCAAGAGCTGGGGACAGCCGATCCCGCTCGCCGATCGCAAACTCGGCTCGGCTCCGGCCGTGGCCGTGCATTCAAACGGCGAGCAGGACGTGTTCTGGAAAGGCGCCAACGGCAATCTGTGGGAGAGCTGGTTCACGAACCGGTGGAACGGTCCCGTCGATCTGGGTGGCGGCCAACTCGGCTCGGCGCCATCGGTCGCGGTCGATGGAGCGGGCGACGAGTACGTGTTCTGGAAGGGCACCGACGGCGGCCTGTGGGAGAAGGCATATGTCGCGGGCTCGTGGGGAGCGGCCACATCGGTCCGCGCCGGGCTGCTCGGCTCGGCCCCGACGGTGGCGGTACACGCAAACGGCGAGCAGGACGTGTTCTGGAAGGGAACCAACGGCGACCTCTGGGAGAGCTGGCACGCGCGCACCTGGCACGGTCCGATTGACCTCAGAGGACAAAAGCTCGCGTCGGCACCGAGTGCGGGCGTCGACGCGGCCGGTAAGCAGGGCACCCGCCCTCACTGACCCGCCGCTCCCGGGCATCCGGTCCGGCGCGCGCCACCCTGCGCGTTTAAGCGTCCTGTGAGGACGCTCAGAGGCGCAGGTTCAAGCCCCGCGCGAAGTCCTCGCCGATCAGGCTCCTCACGCCGTGCCCGCGGGCTCGGCCTCCTCGACGGGCTCGCGGTCGCCCCAGCGCTCGAGCACCGGCTTGCCGCGCTCGGCGAACGGGATCTCGATCGTGTCGAAGTCGCGCGGGATCACCGTGGCGGGAAAGATCGCGCGAGCCTCGTCGCGCAGCAGGCCGAGCGGGTGGCGGGTCGAGACGTGGGTCAGCGCCAGCATCCCGACCTGCGCGTCACGCGCGATCGTGGCCGCCTGGGACGCGGTCGAATGCCCGGTCTCGGCGGCTCGCTGCACCTCCTCGTCGGCGAACGTCGCCTCGTGGACCAGGACGTCGGCCTGGTGGGCGGCGATCTGCAGCGCTTCGCACGGCATCGTGTCGCCCGAGATCACGAGCTTGCGGCCGGGCCGTGGCGGCCCCAGCACCTGGTCGGGGGTGACGCCGCGGATCGTCTCGCCGTGCTGGAGGCGGCCGAACTCCGGCCCCTCGACCAGCCCCAACTCGAGCGCGATCGCCGCATCGAACACGCCCGGGCGCTCGTCCTCGAACAGCGCGTAGCCGAGCGCCGGCCCCCGATGGGTGACCGCGACGGGGGCGATCCGGTAACCGTCTCGTACGAGCACGTCGCCGGGCTCCAGCTCGACCAACTCGAGCTCGTAGCCGATGCGGCCA
>NZ_DASZKT010000238.1:0-3924 GCF_035552695.1 Actinospica sp. | reverse complement strand
ACCGGCGTGTCCAGCACCCTATCAATACCCACGGTACGTATCGGGCCAGTCAGTGTGAACGAACCCGTCAGTGGCAAATCGTCAGAAGAGCCGCCAACGGTCACTGTGATGGTGCCGGGCTCAACGATCCGCGTCAAGTCCCGGCCGGTAAACGAGGTCCGGTCCGCGTGCAGCCGGAACGTGACGCGGGCCGCCTCGCCGGGCGCCAGCGAAGCCCGCGCGAACCCGGCGAGCCACTGAACCGGCCGCACCACCGAGGAAACGGGATCGCCCAGGTAGAGCTGGACGACCTCGGTCCCGGCGACCGGTCCGGTGTTGCGCATGGTGCACGATATCCGCACTTCGGCATCGGTCGATACCTCGTCCGCGGACAGCTCCAGGTCCGCGTACTCGAACGTGGTGTACGAGAGCCCGTGTCCGAACGCGAAGAGCGGCGTGGGGTCGACCGTGCTCGCGTTGTGCCGCGCGGCGTTCTTGGACCGCAGGTAGGTCGAGGGCCGCCCCCCGTCGTCGCGCGGGATCTCGACCGGCAGCCGGCCGCTTGGCGTCACCCGCCCGGTGAGCACCCCGGCGATCGCCGGCCCGCCCTCCTCGCCGGGGAAGAACGTCTGCACCACGGCCGCCAGCCGGCCCGCGATCGCGCCGAGCGCGTACGGCCGCCCGGTGACCAGCACCGCGACCACCGGGACGCCGGTGTCCGCGAGCGCGTGCAGCAACCGCTCCTGCCCGCCGGGGAGCCTCAGCTCGGCGGCGTCGCAGCCCTCGCCGCTGGTCCCGTGTCCCCACAGGCCGGCCTCGTCCCCCACGACCGCCACGATCACGTCGGCGGAACGACTTTGGCTGACTGCCTCGGCGAACCCCGACTCATCCGGTGTGCGGACGTCGCAGCCGCGCGCGTGCCCGGTCACGGTGACGCCCTCGGCGCGCAGCGCGTCGAGCACGGTGGCGACCTCGACGCCCGCCCCGCCACTGGAGCCGTCGAACCGCCGCATGTGGCCGAGGTGCCTGGGCATCGTGTAGCCGCCGAAGAACGCGAGCGGCTCGTCCGCGAGCGGCCCCACGACGGCGACCCTGGCGTTCGCCGCCAGCGGCAGCGGGCGGTCGCCCGAGTTGTCGCCCGAGTTGTCGCCCGTGTTGTGGCCCGTGTTGTGGCCCGTGCCGTTCGCCAGCAGGATCACGGATTCCTCCGCGAGCCGCCTGGCGATGTCCCGCTGCGCGGGCGGGTCCAGGTCCGGCACGTCCGCCGCCTGGTCGGCGCGCGGCGACCAGCCGGGGTCGAGCAGGCCAAGGTCGAGCTTCTGCCTGAGCACGCGCGCCGCCGCGCGCTCGATGAGCTCGGCCGGCACCTCGCCGGCCGCGGCCGCGTCGAGCAGCGGCTCGCCGAAGCAGCGGGTGCCTGGCAGTTCGACGTCTATCCCGGCGGCGAGCGCGAGGGCCGCCGCCTCGCCCTGGCTGGCAGCGACCGCGTGCTGCAACTCAAGGAAGGAGATCGCGTAGTAGTCGGAGACGGCCACCCCGTCGAAGCCGTACTCCTCGCGCAGCACGGTGGTCAGCAGGTGGGGATCGGCGCTGGCCGGCACGCCGTCGATGTCGACGTAGCTCGGCATCACCGAGCGCGCGCGGCCGAGCCGCAGGGCCATCTCGAACGGGACGAGGACCACGTCGGCGAGCTCGCGCGGACCCATCGACACGGGGGCGTGGTTCCGCCCGGCGCGGGAGGCGGCGTAGGCGGCGAAGTGCTTGAGCGTGGCCTGGATGCCGGACCGCTGCAGCCCGCGCACGTACTCGGTCCCGATGACGCCGACCAGGTAGGGGTCCTCGCCCATGGTCTCCTCGGTGCGCCCCCAGCGGTAGTCGCGGGTAACGTCGAGCACCGGGGCGAGCCCCTGGTGCACGCCGACCGCCCGCATGGTCGCGCCCATCGCCGCCGTCATCTCGCCGACGAGCGCCGGGTCGAACGAGGCGCCCCAGGCGAGCGGGGTCGGAAAGATGGTCGCGCCCCAGGCGGCGAAGCCCGTCAGGCACTCCTCGTGCGCGACCGCCGGGATGCCGAGCCTGCTCGCCGCGACGGTGCTGGCCTGCAGCGACGCGAGCGCGCTCATCCCGGCCGCCGGATCGACGGGGCGGGTGCCGAACACCCGGGTGAGCTGGCCGAGCCCGTTCTTGACCAGCTCCTCGAAGGGGGGCTGATCGTAGCTGAAGAACTGGTCCTGCATTGGCGCGACGCCGTCGCCCTCGCCCGAGGCGCCCATCCAGACGCTGCCGAGCTGCGCGATCTTCTCCTCGAGGGTCATCCGGCGCAGCAGGTCGGCGATCCGTTCCTCGGCCGGAAGCCCGGGATCCTGCCACGGTTCGCGGGGCCCGGAGTCCCCGTGCCCGGAGTCCCCGTGCCCGGCTTCACCGTGCCCGGCTTCACCGCCCACCGAAATGTCGGGCGCTACCGCGCCCGACATTTCGTACATTTCGGGTATGTCGTTAGGCATGCGCATAACGCTTCCTGCCGCAGGGCGGCGGTTGATTCGCGGACGTACAGCTCGGTGGACAGCTCGACCCGGTTCGTCCGCAGCGGCCTGCCGTCGATCAGGTCGCCGAGCATCTGGGCGGCGGCGCTGCCCATCTCCGTGAGCGGCTGGCGCACGGTCGTCAGCGGCGGCGAGGCCCAGCGGCTGACCGGCAGCTCGTCGAAGCCGACGACGGACAGGTCGTCGGGGATGCGCAGGCCGTGCCGGCGGGCCGCCTCGTAGACGCCGAACGCCTGCTGGTCGCTGCCCGCGAAGATCGCCGTCGGCCGGTCGGGCAGGTCGAGCAGCTCGACGGCGCGGGCGTAGCCGCCCTCGTGCTCGAAGTTGCCGTACTTGATCAGGTCAGGGTCGGTCGCGATGCCCGCCCGCTCCAGGGCCGACCGGTAGCCGTCCAGCCTGGCCAGGCTGCACAGCATGTCGGCGAACCCGGTGATCGCGCCGATCCGCCGGTGGCCGAGCGACAGCAGGTGCTCGGTGGCCGCCAGCCCGCCCGCCCAGTTCGTCGCGCCGACGGAGGGGATGTCCGGCGGCGGGGTATTGGCCGGGTCGATGACGACGAGCGGGATGCCCGCCCCGCGCAGCTGCCCGACCTGGGCGGTGGTCAGCGTGGTGGTGACAAGGATCACGCCGTCGGAGTGGTGGCTGGCGATCGCCGAGGTCCAACTCGCGGGCCTGGCGTCACCGTGGCGCACCGAGGACACCGCGATCGCGATGGAATGCTCGGCACCCCACTCCTCGACCCCACGTAGGATCTCTATCGCCCACGGGCTGTCAAGGCCGGCGAACACCAGGTCGATCAGCCCGGAGCGGCGGTGCGCGCGCAGCCCGTTCCTTCGGTACTGGTGCTGATCGAGTAGTTGCTCAACCCGGGCGCGGGTGGTCGGCGCGACGTCAGGCCTGCCGTTCACCACCTTGGACACGGTGGGCAGCGACACGCCAGCCTCCGCGGCGATCGCGGCGAGGGTGGTCTTCCGCACGGCCACACCCTTTCGACTCGATCTCGATATTTATCGGAAATCCGGACGGTACATGAAACAACGCTGTTCTTGCTGCATCGTACGGCAATCAAAGCAACATGAAAACGTTCGTAACGACGCGGAAACGAGGGGTTGACCACCATAAGTGGCGAACTTACGATGGCGGCACGTCGAAAGTATTCGAAAACTTTCGAAAGTGCCTTGCGCCCAACCCTTCAGGAGACAACTATGCGTAGCAGCCGGGCACTTGCCGTCGCCGCGCTCGCGGTGGCGACGGCAACGGGGGCCGCCGCGTGCAGCAGCGGCGGCAGTTCAAGCAGTCCAAGCACAAGCACCGGCGGGAGCTCAAGCTCCGGGGGCTCCACCGCCAACGTGACCCTCACCTGGTGGAACAACGGCACCAACCAGCCGTTGCTCGGCGTCTA
>NZ_DASZKT010000237.1:0-5338 GCF_035552695.1 Actinospica sp. | reverse complement strand
GATATCTTCGGGTTGCTGGAGAACCTGTGGCAGGAGCGCGGGCTGACCGTGATCATGGTGACCCACGACTCCGAGCTGGCCCGCCGCGTCCCCCGACTGGCCCAGATCAAGCACGGAAAACTCACCATCAAGCGCGACCGGATCGCCGTCCAATAAGGGGTTCATTCGCGCCGGAAAACACGGCAGCCTGCCTTAATACGGCTCTCACCGCTTTCTCATGAGAGCTTGGCAGGCTGCCGTGCGGGGTATCCGAGAGACTTAAGCCAGGGAAGTGAAGGTGTGATCGTGTCCACAGCTGAGACGACGCAGTCCGGGCCGGCCATCCTGGTCGTGGATGACGAGCCCGCCGTGCGGGAGGCCCTGCGGGCCGGGCTGGAGTTCGAAGGCTACCAGGTCACCACGGCGGCCGACGGGCTCGGCGCGCTCGAGCAGATCGCCAAGTCGATGCCGGACGGCCTGGTGCTCGACGTGATGATGCCGCGGATGGACGGGCTGACCGTGCTGCGCCGGCTGCGCTCCTTCAACCCGAGCCTGCCGGTGCTGCTGCTGACCGCGCGCGACACCGTCGGCGACCGCGTCACCGGCCTCGACGTCGGCGCCGACGACTACCTGACCAAGCCCTTCGACCTCGACGAGCTGCTCGCCCGGATCCGCGCCATGCTGAGGCGAGGCGCGCTGCTGGCCGAGGCCGCGCAGGCCGCCGAGGAGCCGGAGGAGGTGCTCGAGTACCAGGACCTGCGGATGGACCTGCTCACCCGGGACGTCTTCCGCGGCGAGCGCCGCATCGAGCTGACCCGCACCGAGTTCTCGCTGCTGGAGATGTTCCTGCGCCACCCGCGCCAGGTGCTGGCCCGCGAGCAGCTGCTCACGTCCATCTGGGGCTTCGACTTCGGCCCGACCTCGAACTCCCTCGACGTCTACGTGATGTACCTGCGTCGCAAGACCGAGGCCGGCAGCGAGCCCCGCCTGCTGCACACCGTGCGCGGCGTCGGCTACGTGCTGCGCGCCGATGCCGCCACCGCGGGTGCCGGCACGTCCAACGGTTCCGACAAGTCCACGAAGGCCGATGGTCAGTGATCAAGCGTTCGCGGACCTCCCGCGTGCTGCGCAAGCTCACGCTCCAGGGACGGTTCGCCCTCCTAGCCGCGCTCGCGGTATCCGTCGCGGTGATCGGCGCGGCAGTGATCTCGTACTTCCTGGTGAGCGGTCAGCTGAACCGGCAGATCGATCAGCAGCTGACCGCGCAGACGAACGTGGGGCCGGGCGGTCCGGGGTCGAGCCATCTGCCGTTCACCGGCGCCAGCTCGAGCGCTACGCCTGGCAACACCGGGAACGGCTTTCCCGACCACTCGGCATCCGGCCAATACAACACCTCCTGCAATAACGGTGCGACGACTTCCCCCACCGACGACAAGGGCAGCGGCGGACCCGCATTCGCCGGTATCGGCGGCCTCATCATCGCCAAGTCCGACGGTTCGGTGTGCAACCTGAATACGAACTTCGTCCTCGGCAGCACCGCTAGCGCAACCCAGATCGCGGTCGCCGAGAAGAAGGAGGGTTCGCAGCTCTACGACACGTACACCACTGACGGCACGCACGTCCGGGCCTACACGTACTACGCCTACGAGACCGGCTACTCGTACACGCGCGTCATCGATGTCTCCCACGTGGACACTTCGCTGCACCAGCTCGCGGTCGGGCTCTCCTTCGCCGCGCTCGGCGGAGTCGCGCTCGCCGCGGCGGCCGGATTCCTCGTCGCGCGCAGTGCCCTCAAGCCGGTCCGTCGGCTCACCAGGGCCGTCGAGTACGTGGCCGCGACCGACGATCTATCCGTCACGCTCCCCGTCGAGGGCGCCGACGAGCTCAGCCGACTCGGCCGGGCCTTCAACCGCATGACGAAATCCCTGGCCGGTTCGCGAGAACGCCAGCAGCGCCTGATCGCCGACGCCGGGCACGAACTCCGTACCCCGCTGACCTCGCTGCGCACCAACGTCGACCTGCTGCTGCGCAGCCGACGCACCGGGCGCGCGCTGCCGCCGGGACGCGAGGAGTCGATGCTGGAAAGCGTGGACCAGCAGCTGCACGAACTGTCCGGCCTGGTCATCGACCTGCTCGAGCTGTCCCGCAACGTCGAGGGCGGCATGCGCCGCACGATGCGGGTCGCGCTGCACGAGTCCGTCGGCCGCGCCGTGGAACGGGCCAAGCTGCGCGGTCCCGGCCTGGAGTTCGACGTGGACGTCGAACCCTGGTTCGTCCAGGGCGACCCGACCAGCCTCGACCGGGCCGTGGTGAACCTGCTGGACAACGCGGTGAAGTTCTCGCCCGCGGGCGGCAAGGTCACCGTGCGGCTCAGCCGCGGCGAGTACACCGTGCGGGACCTGGGCCCCGGCATCGACCCGGCCGACCTGCCGCGCGTGTTCGAACGCTTCTACCGCTCCGACACGGCCCGCCAGCTGCCCGGCTCCGGCCTGGGCCTGGCCATCGTGGCGCAGGTGGCCGAGGAGACCGGCGGCTCGATCAAGCTGGAGCCCGCCCTCGGCGGCGGCACCCTCGCCCGGCTCGCGCTTCCGGGCGATCCCGCTAAGGAGCAGGGAGATCGCGCTCCGGACCGTACGTGATCTGCCCACGGGTAAGGAGGGCGACCGCACTCCGGGCCGTACGTGATCTAATCGCGGTGCACCCGTTACGCTGGATCGGTGGCAGACAACGCGAAGCGCGCAGCGGACCAGGTTGCGCAGCAGGACAACGGCATGCGCCGGGCGCTCGCCCGGGCCCGGCGCGGGGACGCACTCGACGTGGCCGAGGCAACCTTCCTGCTCCAGGCCGCGGACGCCGACCTCGAGGCACTCTGCGGGATCGCCGCGCGGGTCCGGGATGCCGGGCTCGAGGCCGCGGGCCGTCCGGGGGTGATCACGTACTCGAAGAAGGTGTTTATCCCGCTGACCCGGCTGTGCCGGGATAAATGCCACTACTGCACGTTCGTGACCGTGCCGGGCAAGCTGCGGCGCGAGGGTCACGGGATGTTCCTGAGCCCGGACGAGGTGCTGGACATCGCCCGAAAGGGTGCGGCGCTGGGCTGCAAGGAGGCCCTGTTCACGCTCGGCGACAAGCCCGAGGACCGCTGGCCGGAGGCGCGCGAATGGCTCGACGCGCACGGGTACGACGACACCCTCGCGTACGTGCGCGCGATGGCCATCAGGGTGCTGGAGGAGACCGGCCTGCTGCCGCACCTCAACCCGGGCGTGCTCAGCTGGACGGACCTGCAGCGCCTCAAGCCCGTGGCCCCCTCGATGGGCATGATGCTGGAGACCGTCGCCACCCGGCTGTGGTCCAAGCCCGGCGGCCCGCACCACGGCTCGCCGGACAAGGACCCCGCCGTCCGGCTGCGCGTGCTCGAAGACGCGGGCCGCAGCAGCGTCCCGTTCACCACCGGCCTGCTCATCGGCATCGGCGAGGACTACGCCGAGCGCGCCGAGGGCCTGTTCGCGATCCGCCGCGTGGCCCGGCAGTACCAGGGGATCCAAGAGGTCATCATCCAGAATTTCCGCGCCAAGCCGGACACGGCGATGCGCGGCATGCCCGACGCCGAACTGCACGAACTGGCCGCGGCCGTCGCCGTGGCCCGGCTCATCCTCGGCCCCGCGGCGCGCATCCAGGCCCCGCCGAACCTCGTCGACCACGAATACGCCCTGCTCATCGGCGCGGGCATCGACGACTGGGGCGGCGTCTCCCCGCTCACCCCGGACCACGTCAACCCGGAGCGCCCGTGGCCGCACATCGAGGAGCTGGCCGCGCGCACGGCCGCCGCCGGATTCGAACTGCGCGAGCGGCTCACCGTCTACCCCGAATACCTCAAGCGCGGCGAACCCTGGCTGGACCCGCGGCTGCTCCCGCATGTCAGGGCCCTGGCCGACCAGGAGACCGGCCTGGCGAACGAGGAGGCGATCCCCGAGGGCCTGCCGTGGCAGGAGGCTGAGGCGCTGGTCGCGTCCGGCCGCACCGACCTGCATTCGAGCATCGACGCGACCGGCCGGACCGATGACCGGCGGGCCGACTTCGACGAGGTCTACGGCAGCTGGGACGAACTGCGCGCCCAGGTGGCCCAATCCGCCGCCCCGCAGCGCCTCGACTCCGACCTGCGCTCGGCCCTGAGCACCGCGGCCTCCGACCCGACGCGGCTCACCGACACCCAGGCCCTCGCGCTGTTCAGCGCCGACGGCCCGGCGCTCGACGAGCTGTGCCGCATCGCCGACGACGTCCGCCGGTCTGCCGTAGGCGACGACGTGACCTACCTCGTCACCCGGAACATCAACTTTACCAACGTCTGCTACACCGGCTGCCGCTTCTGCGCGTTCGCCCAGCGCCGCACCGACGCCGACGCGTACACCCTGTCCCTGGACCAGGTCGCGGACCGCGCCGAGCAGGCCTGGCAGGTCGGCGCCACCGAGGTGTGCATGCAGGGCGGCATCCACCCCGACCTGCCCGGCACCGCGTACTTCGACATCGCCCGTGCGGTCAAGGAGCGCGTGCCCGGCATGCACGTCCACGCCTTCTCGCCGATGGAGGTCGTCAACGGCGCCTCACGCACCGGCATGTCGATCCGCGACTGGCTCACCGCGGCCAAGGACGCGGGCCTGGACACGATCCCGGGCACCGCGGCCGAGATCCTCGACGACGAGGTGCGCTGGATCCTCACCAAGGGCAAGCTCCCCGCCGCCACCTGGGTCGAGGTCATCTCCACGGCCCACTCCCTGGGCATCCGCTCCTCGTCCACCATGATGTACGGCCACGTCGACGAGCCCCGGCACTGGCTCGCCCATCTGCGCCTGCTCGCGGAAATGCAGCGCACGAACCTCGAAAACGGCCACGCCGGATTCACCGAATTCGTCACCCTCCCCTTCATCCACACCAACGCCCCGGTCTACCTCGCCGGCATCGCCCGCCCCGGCCCGACGATGCGCGACAACCGCGCCGTGACCGCGATGGCCCGTCTGCTGCTGCACCCGGTGATCCCGAACATCCAGACCAGCTGGGTCAAGCTCGGCCCCGACCGCTCCGCCGAGATGCTCCGCAGCGGCGCCAACGACCTCGGCGGCACGCTCATGGAGGAGACCATCTCCCGCATGGCCGGCTCCTCCTACGGCAGCTACGAGTCCATCCACGGCCTCGAAGCCATCGCCACCGCCGCCGGCCGCCCCGCCCGCCAACGCAACACCACCTACGGCGAAGTCTCCGCCGAACGCATCGCCGTAGGCCGCGAGTTCGACGGCCACCTCCCCGAACTCCTCCCGGTCCTGGAGGCCTAGCGCCGAAAATCAGGCTGGCCCTCGCTGCATAC
>NZ_DASZKT010000236.1:0-29039 GCF_035552695.1 Actinospica sp. | reverse complement strand
GAGTCGGCCGTCCTATGGGGACCGCGACCGGGACCGCAGCGGCGATCGTGGCGCGAGCGCGAGTGCGAGCGAGGAGCGTGGCGGGTTCCAGCGGCGCGAGGAGCGGGCTCCGCAGCCTGCGGCGGCCGAGGCCGAGCAGCCGGCGTACCTCGAGCTGCCGGACGACATCGACCTGTCCGACCTCGACGACGACATCCGCGCGGAGCTGCGTACGCTCGTGCGCATGAAGGCCCAGCTCGTCGGAGGCCACCTCGTGATGGCCGGGCGGCTGATCGACGAGGACCCGGAGCAGGCCTACAAGCACGCGCGGACCGCTCAGCAGCTCGCCCCAAGGCTCGCCGCCACACGTGAGGCGCTCGGGCTGACGGCCTATCTCTCCGACCGTTACGCCGAGGCGCTGGCCGAACTGCGTGCCGCGCGCCGGATCACCGGCTCGAATCACCAGTGGGCCGTCATGGCCGACTGCGAGCGCGGTCTCGGCCGTCCCGAGAAGGCCCTCGAGATGGCGCAGGCGCCGGAGGCCAAGGAGCTCGACAAGGGCACCCAGGTCGAGCTGCGCATCGTGGCCGCGGGCGCTCGTCGTGACCTCGGCCAGGTCGACGCGGCCGTCGCGATGCTGCAGGGCGCGGACCTGACGCCGGCCCAGATCGAGCCGTGGACCGCGCGGCTGCGCTACGCCTACGCGGACGCGCTGCTCGAGGCCGAGCGTGAGGCCGAGGCTCGTGAGTGGTTCGCTCGCGCGGCCGAGGCGGACAGCGACGGCATCACCGACGCCGAGCATCGGATCGCGACGCTCGACGGAGTGGTCTTCGACGAGGAAGAAGACGCCGAGGACGCCGACGAGGTCGAGGACGTCCACGGCGCGGACCTTGAGGAAGACGAACTCGACGACGACGAGGACGACGACGATCTCGAGGACGCCTACGACGAGGATGACGAGGACGACGAAGCCTTCGACGACGAGGATGACGACGAAGACGACGGCGAGCCCGACGACAGTTCGCGCGTGGAGCGCGTCGAGCGTGTGGAGCTGAGCGCGGAGGAGCTCGAGTCGGGCGCCGAGGACGAGGAGCAGTAGGCCCACGCGGCGTAGAGGTGCAGATAAGCGCATGTAGGCCATGAGGCGTGTTGCCCCCGAAGTCATCGCGACTTCGGGGGCACACCCTTATGCGTACGCGTTCGTTGCTCGTCAGCTCTCGTCGAGCAGGCGCAGTACCAGGCCGGTGGCGGGCTTCGGGGAGAACGACGTGGACTTGCGCGGCATCATCTGGCCCGCCGCCGCGAGTTCCAGCACCGTGGCCTCCGCGACCGGCCGCAGCAGCACGGCTATGCCGGAGTGCCGGTACGCCTCGGACACGGCGCTGCGCGGGTCGTGGTCGAAGCGAATGTGGTCGGGCGTGTCGGAGATCGACCAGACGCCGCCCGCCAGCGCGTAGTGCAGCACTGTCGCGTCCAGGCGGCGCCAGGACTCGGGGCGGTCCGTCGGCACGTACTCGGCCAGCAGCCGGTCGTCCGGGTCCGACAGCAGCCACGCGTCGTGGCCGTCGACCACCGCGAAGCCGATCCGGTCGCCGGCCAGTTCGTCGAGGGCCCGCAGCGCGGCCTTGTAGCCGCCGTCCAGCCGGCGGATCGTGAACCACTTCTCGGCCTTACGGAGCGCGGGCTCGGCCCGAAGGTCGGGCAGCCACCTGTGGATGCCGCGCACCTGCAGCGGGTGCCGCGACGAGTCGACCAGCAGCGCCAGGCCGTGCTCCGAACCGGGACGATCGAGTTGCGCCAGCTCGCGGTACGCGGCGTAGCGGTGGTGGCCGTCCGCGATCAGCGCCTCGCGCCCGGCCAGATCGTCCGCGATCGCTGAAAGGTCCTCCGGCGCGGTGACGGCCCAGAGCCGGTGCCGGATGCCGTCGACCGTCCGCACGTCCACGACCGGCTCGGCCGCGCCGTCCGCCGTCACGCGTTCGACCAGGTCAGACGCCGGTCCGCCGCCCCGGTAGGTGAGCAGGATCGGCTCCGGATTCGCGCCGAGCGCGTACATCAGCGATCGCCGGTCTTGCACCACGACGCCCACAACATCCTCGTGTGGGTGAATAGGGGGGTTAGACTCGTCACCCGGGAGCAGTAATGCTCCGATGAGTCCGCGTTGTACCGACCGGTCCGGATCCTCCGCGTCCAGCTGTTCGTAGACGTAGAGGGCGGGCTCCGGGTCGAGGGCCAGCAGGCCCTCGTTCCGCCAGTCCCGCAGCGTCCGGGCGGCCCTGCGGTAACGCAGCCGCGGATCCGGCTCGTCGAGCTCGGGCAGGATCACTCGGACGATGTTGTGCGCGTCGCCCGAGGCCAGCCGCCGGGCCCGCTCCGGATCGATCATGTCGTACGGCGGGCTGATCACCGCGGCCCGGTCCGCGGCCTCCGTGAAGCGCAGTCCGCGGAACGGCGAAAGGACAAGGCGGCTCGGCGTGTCGGCGGCGGCAGCGGCGGTCATAGCGAAATGCTAAGGGCGACCGGGGACATCCGGTGAACGGGTGGTCCGGGCCCGCCGGAGGCATCGAACGGACGGAGACAGGGGTAGGACGGCCCTCGACGGGAGTCAGGGCACAGTACGAGGACCCGGTGACGCGACGACGGCAGGAGGCGCGGGATGGCTGAGCGGGACGAAGACTGGCTGGAGGGGGCGGACGAGCAGGAGGAGGGTCTGCCCAGCGGCGAGGTCTACGACTGGTACCAGCGCGGCGTGCAACTGCTCGACGAGGGCGACCCCGGCACCGCCTCCCAGGTGCTCGGCCGGGCCGCCGCGCGGGTCCCGCACTCCCGCTCGGTGCTCGAGGCGCTGGCCCGGGCCCAGTTCGACTCGGAGCAGTACGACCAGGCCGTCGTGTCCTTCCAACGGCTGGTCGAGGAGGACGCGGACGACGACTACGCGCAGTTCGGCTGGGGTCTGTCGGCGGCGAAGCTCGGGCAGTTCGACCTGGCCGTGGAGCATCTCGCGGTCGCGGCGGCGATGCGGCCCGACGTGAACTACTACACCCTCGCCCTGCGCGGGGCGAGGGCCACGGCCCGGGCCAAGGCCTCGTCGGCGCACCGGCAGGAGGCGAAGAACGGCTAGCGCGGCATCGGGGCGAGCGCGGCGTCAGTAAGATCGGAGCGTGACCGACGCCGCGAAGACCCCGCTCGCCCGCCGCTACGACACCGCGCTGCTCGACCTCGACGGGGTCGTCTACCGCGGTTCCGACGCCGTGCCGCACGCCGTGCCCGCGCTCCTGGCCGCCGCCGAACTCGGGATGCGCCTGACGTACGTCACCAACAACGCCTCACGGACCCCGCAGGCCGTCGCCGAGCACCTGGTGCGGCTCGGACTGCCCGCCACCCCGGACGACGTCGTCACGGCCGCCCAGGCCGTCGCGCGGATGATCGCCGAGGAAGTGCCCGCCGGATCCAAGGTGCTGATGGTCGGCGGCGAGGGGCTGCGGGTCGCGCTCACCGACCGCGGTCTCGTCCCGGTCGACTCCGCCGACGAGAACCCGGCAGCCGCCGTTCAGGGGTACCGGCCGGACACGTCCTGGAAGGAACTCGCCGAGATCGCGTACGCGGTGCAGCGCGGGGTGCCCTGGTTCGCCGCGAACACCGACCTGACCATGCCCACGGCCCGCGGCATCGCGCCCGGCAACGGGGCGCTGGTCACCGCCGTGTCCAAGGCCTGCGACAGCTGGCCGCGGATCGCCGGGAAGCCGGACATCGCGCTGCACCGGGAGACGATGCTGCGCACCGGGGCCAAGCACCCGCTGGTCGTCGGCGACCGGCTGGACACCGACATCGAGGGCGCGAACCGGGCCGGCGTGGACTCGCTGCTCGTGCTCACCGGCGTCACCACCCGCGCCGAGGCCGAGGCCGCCGAGGGCGTGCACAAGCCGACGTACATCGCGGACGACCTGCGCGCCCTGCTCTGAGCAGGGCGGCGGTTCCGAGCCGGGCGGCGGAAGATCGCGGCAGCGGATCGGGTCAGAAGATCTTGCGCAGCTTCAGCAGGTCGCCGAAGGACGCGCTGACCTTGATCCGGCCCGCGGTCCACGCCTGGATGAAATTCAGCCGGCCGTCCACCAGAGCCAGCAGGTCGTCGCTCGGGATCGTGAGCTTGATCTGCGCGTTCGGCAGCCGGCCGATGTCCTCGTAGTCGACGACGCCCACCAGCCGCGCCTGCTTCATCCGGCCGTGGAAGGCGACCCCCAGGTCGGGCACCGTGCAACTGACAGTGCGTTCAAAATCGTTCTTCGCGCGCCGATCGTCGTCCAGCCCGCCCAGCTTCGCAGCCAGTCGGTCCAGGGCGGCGGCGCATTCGTCCTTGGTCGCCACGCAGGCACCCTACACATCCCCATTGCCGGTCGCACGCGATACCGTCTACGACATGAACAGCCCCGAGATCGCCGAGCTGCCGCAGGCCCGGGCGGACAGCCCGCTGCCCGCGCCGGAGCCCACCGGGAACGAGGCGGTGGACGCCGCGCTCGAGCGGCTGCGCGAACTGCCGGAACTGAGCACCGACCAGCACCCGGAGCTGTACGACGACGTCCATCAGCGGCTGCAGGCCGCCCTCGCGGACTTGGGGCGCTAGAGACCAGATGGCAGGGCAGGAACGGCGGCGGCTCGACGCCGAACTGGTGCGGCGCAAGCTGGCCCGCTCGCGGGAGCAGGCGGCCGAGCTGATCGAGGCCGGCCGGGTGACGGTCGGCGGGCAGCGCGCGGCGAAGGCGGCGACCCGGGTCGAGACCTCCGCGGCGATCGTGGTGGCCGCGCCGCCCGAGGGAGAGCCGGAGTACGCCTCGCGCGGCGGCCACAAGCTGGCGGGCGCGCTCGAGGCCTTCGGCGCGGGTCCGGCCGGGCTGCGCGTGGCCGGGCGGCGCTGCCTCGACGCAGGCGCGTCCACCGGCGGGTTCACCGACGTGCTGTTGCGTGCTGGCGCCCGGCAGGTCGTCGCGGTCGACGTCGGGTACGGACAGCTGGTGTGGGAGCTGCGGAACGACCCCAGGGTCGTGGTCGTGGACCGCACCAATGTGCGCGAGCTGACGCCGGATCAGATCGGCGGCGAGCCGGTGGAACTTGTGGTGGGGGATCTGTCGTTTATCTCGCTGACGCTGGTGCTGCCCGCGCTGGTGCGCTGCGCCGTACCCGCGGCGGACTTCGCGCTGATGGTCAAGCCGCAGTTCGAGGTCGGCCGGGAACGGCTCGGCTCCGGCGGAGTGGTGCGCGATCCGGAGCTGCACGCCGAGTCGGTGCGCACGGTCGCGGCCGCGGCGGCGGGGCTCGGCCTCGGCGTGCTCGGCGTGACCGCCAGCCCGCTGCCCGGGCCGAGCGGCAACGTGGAGTACTTCCTGTGGCTGCGGCGGGGCGCGCCGGAGCTGCGGGACGAGGACCTGCGGCGGGCGGTGGCCGAGGGCCCGGCGGGCGTGGCCGCGCCGCGGGACTGAGTCGGCGCGCCCGATCGGGGAGAATGGACCGAGCACGACGAGCAGAAGGGAACCCCGGGTGAGCGCGAACTCGCCGGCCGAGCGCGAAGGCGCGCGCGCCGCGGCCGACACACCGTCCCCCGCGCTCCCGCCTGTTCCGCATTCGGCGGGCGGGGCCCAGCGCACCGTCCTGCTGATCACGCACACCGGCCGCAGCGAGGCCAGGGACGCGGCCCGCAAGGTGGCGCACTGGCTTTCGGTCGCGGGGATCGCGGTGCGGATGCTGGCGCCGGAGGTGGAGCTGGACCGGCTCGAGGTCGGCGAGCCGGGCAGCTGGATCGTGCCCGAGGACCGGCACGCGGTCGAGGGCTGCGAGCTCGTGGTCGTGCTCGGCGGGGACGGGACGCTGCTGCGCGGCGCCGAACTCGCCCGGATGGCCGATATCCCGCTGCTCGGGGTGAACCTCGGCCGGGTCGGCTTCCTCGCCGAGGCGGAGCTTGAGGACCTGCACGAGGTCGTCGAGCGGATCGTCGACCAGCGCTACGAGGTCGAGGAGCGGATGACGCTCGACGTGCGCGTCACCCGCGAGGGCGCCTTCGTCGGGCAGACCTGGGCGCTGAACGAGGCGAGCGTGGAGAAGCGGGCCAGGGAGCGGATGCTCGAGGTGCTCGTCGAGATCGACGGCCGGCCGCTCTCCCGCTGGGGCTGCGACGGCGTGGTCTGCGCCACCCCGACCGGCTCCACCGCGTACGCGTTCTCCGCCGGCGGCCCGATCGTGTGGCCCGGCGTGGAGGCGCTGCTGCTGGTGCCGATCTCGGCGCACGCGCTTTTCGCCAGGCCGCTGGTCGCCGCGCCGGATTCGCTGCTGGCCATCGACGTGCAGGACGGGCACGGGTCCGGCCACGAGGGATCCGGCGTGCTCTGGTGCGACGGCCGCAGGACCCTGACGCTGCCGCCGGGGGCCCGGATCGAGGTGCGCCGCGGCAGCCGTCCGGTGCGGCTGGCCCGGCTGCACCAGGCGCCGTTCACCGACCGGCTGGTGGCCAAGTTCGCGCTGCCGGTGGACGGCTGGCGCGCGCCGCGCGCGGGCTCCTGAGCCCGGTCTGATCCCGGGCTGATCCTGGCCCGATCTCCGCGCGATCCCAGATCCCCGCCGCATTCCGGCGGCGATTGTCGGTCCGCGCTGGGACACTGGTTGCCGTGATCATCAGCTTGCGGACGCCGCGGCCCAGGGGCGCGGTCGGCGCGCGCGACACCGAGGAGCGCCACCGCGTCTCCACGCCGCTCGAGCTCTTCTTCGACCTCTGCTTCGTCGTCGCGGTGGGCCAGGCCGGCCAGGAACTGGCGCACGCGATCGGACAGGGGCGGGTCGCACACGGCGTGGGCGCCTACGCGACGGTGTTCTTCGCCATCTGGTGGGCCTGGATGAACTACTCCTGGTTCGCCACGGCCTTCGACCCCGACGACATCCCGTTCCGGCTGGCCACCTTCGTGCAGATCGCCGGGTCGCTGGTGATCGCCGCCGGGGTGCCGCGCGCCTTCGGGCACCGGGACTTCACGGTCGTCGTCATCGGATACGTCATCGTCCGGCTGGCCTTCGCCTCGCAGTGGATCCGCGTCTACCGGGACAATCCCGAGCTGCGCGGGCTCGCGGCTCGCTGGGGCGGCGGCGTGCTGGTCGTGCAGGTGCTGTGGGTGCTCCTGCAGTGGGTGCACGCGTCGACCGCGTACGACGTCTCATTCGCCGTGCTGGCCGCCGTCGAACTGCTGGTTCCGTATTGGGCCGGGCGCGCCGGGACGCTGCCGTTCCATCCGCATCACATCGCCGAGCGGTACGGCCTGTTCACGCTGATCGTGCTCGGCGAGACGGTCTCCGCGGCGACGGTCGCGGTCCAGGAGTCGATGAGCGCGCACGAGGACGTCAGGGAACTGGTGCTGCTCGCACTCGGCGGGCTGCTGATCGTCTTCTCCGCCTGGTGGATCTACTTCGCGCACGAGGTCGGCGATCTGCTGGGGGAGCGGACCTCGCCGTTCCTGTGGGGCTACGGGCACTACGTGGTGTTCGGCTCGGCCGCCTCGATCGGGGCGGGCGCCGAGGTGGTCGCCGTGTGGACGACCGGGAGCGAGCAGATCTCGGCGCGGCTCGCGGCCGCCGCCGTGACCGTGCCCACGGCGATCTTCCTGCTCGTGGTCTGGGGTCTGCAGGCGCGGCACTTCAAGAGCGGCGCGGCACAGGCGGTCATGCCGACGACGGCGGCGGCCGTGCTGCTGTGCAGCCTCGCCGGGAGCTACGCCGTGCTCCTGGCAGGGCTCTGCTGCGCCGCCGCGGTGGTGTGCGGCATCTACGCGGAACGGCTCGGATCCATCACCGGATCCGAGCCGTCGGAAGTCTGAGCGGAGCGGCTGTCAGCCGACGCTGGTGTAGCCGGTGACCGGCATGTTGCCGTAGTACGGCGAGCTCGGGTCCAGCGACGCCCACTCGACGTACGAGCCGGGGTGCGTCGCCTGGATGTACATCCCGTTGCCGATGTAGATGGCCACGTGGCTCGGCGGGACGCCGAAGAAGTAGACCAGGTCACCCGGCTGGAGCTGGGACCTGGAGATGTGCGGCAGTGACGAGTACTGGTCGTACGAGGTGCGCGGGATGTCGACGCCCGCCGCCTTCCAGGCCTCCTGGGTCAGGCCGGAGCAGTCGAAGACGGTCGGGCCGTTGCCGGCGTAGACGTAATCGTCGCCGAGCTTCGATTCGGCGTAGGCCACCGCGATGGCGCCGCGGCCGGTGGCGACGGGCAGCGTGCCGGAGTAGTGGAACCACATGCTGCCGCTGGAGCCGATGTTGACCTGCTGCTGCTCGGCCGGGGTGAGCGAGGCGACGAGTTGCTTGGCGGCGGTGGTGAGGTTGTCCGCCTGCACCTTCGCGGCCTTGGCCTTGGTCAGCGCGGCCTGCTGCTGCTGCACCAGGGTGGCGGCGAGCGCCTGCTCCTGCTTCAGCTCGGCCTGGTCGGACGCGATCGTCTTGAGCTGCTTGTTCTCCTGCGAGGCGATCTCGTTCTGGCTCGCGACCTTGTCGAGGTAGGTGGCCGGGCTGGCGGAGAGGGCGAGCTCCAGGGAGGTGCTGACGCCGCCGCTGCGGTACTGCTCCGCCGCCTGCTGGCCGATCGCCGAGTTCAGCGAGGCGATCTGCTGGTTCTGCGTGGCTATCTCGCCCTGCAGCGCGTCGAGCTTCTGCTGGAGCTGCGCGTACGCCTGCTCCTGCTGGTCGTAAGTCTGGCCCGCCGCCTCGCCCTGGCTCACGTCCGACTGGTACTGCGCCTTGGCCTGGGCCAGCGTTTCGGCCTGGCTGGAGCTGGGCACCATCGCCACCGTCCCCGCGCTCAGCCCGACTACGGCGACGGCGGTCGCCTTTCGCGGGGTGATCATCTTCGGCGCGCGGTGCGTGGGGGCACTCATGGAACTCCCGCAATCTCTTCTGAGGGCAGCACTCAGAACTGAATGAGGCATAAGAACTGAACTTGAGGCGTTACCTTGCCAGGCGCTCGCCCAAGGGAGGTAGTCGGGTGGGTAAAAAATCCCTTTACTCCCACCGTTATCCTGCGCCGGCGCCGAATCGAAGAGGCCGAACGTATTGACGCAATACGCTGCGGTATGCCCGATTCGCCCCAGGGGTCGGTCCGGGAGCAAGCGGCCTAAACGGACACGTGTCACGGTCTGGTCACAACACCCTCGGCGACTCCGGGGTTTCCGACACGGTGTCAATAAGATCCCCAGGAAGCCCGCTCGCTCCCCGGCCGCCGCCCGGAGCGGATAGTCTCGTGCTGTGCTGGAGCAGATGCGCATCCGCGGGCTCGGCGTGATCGAGGACGCGGTTCTCAGTTTCGCGCCGGGCTTCAACGCCGTCACCGGCGAAACCGGCGCGGGCAAGACCATGGTCGTCACCGGGCTCGGACTGCTGTTCGGGGACCGCGCCGAGAGCGGCCGGGTGCGCCCGGGCGCCGGGCGGGCCGTGGTCGAGGGCCGGTTGCGGCTCACCGAGTCCGGCCGCGCCGTGAAGCGGGCCGAGGAGTACGGCGCGTCGCTCGACCAGGCCGATTCCGGCGCCGACGGCGAGCCGCGCCGGGAGCTGCTGATCAACCGCTCCGTCGCCGCGGCCGGATCCAGCGGTTCGCGCGCGTTCCTCGGCGGCCAGCCTGTACCGGTCTCGGTGCTCGCGGACCTCGCCGAGGACCTCGTCGAGATGCACGGACAGTCCTCGCAGCAGCTGCTCAGGCAGCCCGCCCGGCAGCGCGACGCGCTGGACCGGTACGCGGGCGAGGCGACGCTCGCCGCGCTCGCCGAATACCGCACTGCCTATAACGCCTATAGAGACGTGTGCGCGGAGCTCGAGGAGCTCACCACCAAGGCCGCGGAGCGCTTCCGCGAGGCCGACTCCCTGCGCTACGGCCTGGCCGAGATCGAGAAGGCCGACCCGCAGCCCGGGGAGCGCGAGGAACTCGCCGCCGAGATCGAGCGGCTGGGCAGCGCGGAGGAGCTGCGGATGGGCGCCGCGCGGGCGCACGAGGCGCTCAGCGCGCAGGAGACCCCGGACGACGCGGCCGACGCGCTCACCCTGATCAACCACGCGCGGCGTGCCCTGGACGCGGTCAAGGACAAGGACCCGGCGCTCGCCGCGATCGCGGGCCGGCTCGACGATGTCTATTGGCAACTCGGCGAGGTCGCGACCGACGTCGCGGGCTATGCCGCGGGCATCGAGGCGGACCCGGCCCGGCTCGAGTACGCGCACGGACGCGTCGCCGACATCGACGCGCTGTGCCGGCACGTCGGGCGCTACCTGGTCGACACCGCCGCGGAGCCGGGCGGCCCGAGCGTGGCCGAGGTCCTGGAGTGGGGCGAGCAGGCGGCGCTGCGGCTGGGCGAGCTGGAGGGCGACGACGGGCGGATCGCCGAGCTGACGGAGCGTCGGGACGCGCTGCACGGGCAGCTCGGCGACCTCGCGGACCGGGTGAGCGAACTGCGGGCCGAGGCGGCGGGCGGCTTCGCCGCCGCGGTCGGCACAGAACTTGCCGCGCTCGCGATGCCGCACGCGCGGATCGAGGTGCGGCTGGGGCGGCGCGAGGAGTTCGGCCCGTCCGGCCGGGACGACGTGGAGCTGCTGCTGGCCCCGCACCCCGGCGCCCCCTTCCTGCCGATCGCCAAGGGCGCCTCCGGCGGTGAGCTCAGCCGCGTGATGCTGGCCATCGAGGTCGTCTTCGCCGGCGCGGACCCGGTGCCGACGCTGGTGTTCGACGAGATCGACCAGGGCGTCGGCGGCCAGGCCGCGATCGAGATCGGCCGCCGGCTGGCCCGCCTCGCCCGCAGCAGCCAGGTGATCGTGGTCACCCACCTGCCGCAGGTCGCCGCGTTCGCCGACCGGCAGCTCGTGGTGGTCAAGGACAGCGACGGCGGGGTCACCTCCTCCGGCGTGACGGTCGTCGCCGATGCGGACCGGTACACGGAGATCGCCCGCATGCTCTCCGGCCGCTCCGAATCGGACTCGGCCAAGGACCACGCCCGCGAGCTCGTCGACGGCGCCGTCGCCGAGCGCGCGCTGCCCTGAGTGCGTCGCCACGTCGCGACGGCCGTCCGCGGCCTAATTCCGGGTGCGGCTTCAGGTGGACCTGGCAGGATTAGGGCGATGAGGAGCAGTTTGCGCGGTCGGCGCGGGAAGGGTCCGACCCCAGCCGAACCGAGCGAGCAGCGTGCCGAGGAGCCCGCCTCGCTCGGTGAACAGACGCTGCACACGCTCCAGGTGCTGCGGAAGGACAAGCGCACCAAGAACCTCATCAAGCGGCTGCGGCCCGGCGACATCGCGCTGATCGATCATCAGGACATCGACCGCGTCGCCGGCGAGGCCCTGGTCGCCGCCCGACCCTCGGCCGTGCTCAACGCAGCCGCCTCCATCTCCGGCACCTATCCCAACCTCGGCCCCGAGATCATCGTCTCGGCCGGGATTCCGCTGATCGACGAGGTCGGCGCGGAGCTGTTCGAGATCGCCAAGGAGGGCGAGCTGCTCCGGATCGAGCACAACGTGCTGCTGCGCGGGGACGTGCCGCTGGCCGCCGGGCGCCTGCTCGAGATAGCCGACGTGGTCGCCGCGATGGAGGAGGCCAGGCTCGGTCTCTCTGAGCAGCTGGAGAGCTTCGTCGAGAACACCCTCGAGTTCCTGCGCAAGGAACGCGAACTGCTGCTGGACGGCGTGGGCGTGCCGGCGATCAAGACGGATCTGGCCGAGAAGCACGTGCTGATCGTCGTGCGCGGCGACCACTATCGCGAGGACCTGGCCGCGCTGCGTCCCTACATCCGCGAGTACCGGCCGGTGATGATCGGCGTGGACGGCGGCGCGGACGCGATCCTCGAGGCCGGATACAGGCCGGGACTGATCGTCGGCGACATGGACTCGGTCTCCGACAAGGCGCTGACCTGCGGCGCGGAGATCGTGCTGCACGCCTACCGGGACGGCCGCGCGCCCGGCCTCGACCGGATCCGCCGCCTCGGCCTGGAGTGCGCGCTCTTCCCGGCCGCCGCGACCAGCGAGGACATCGCGATGCTGCTCGCCGACGACAAGGGCGCGAAGCTGATCGTCGCGGTGGGCGCGCACGTGAACCTGATCGAGTTCCTGGACAAGGGCCGCTCCGGGATGGCCTCGACCTTCCTGACCCGGCAGCGGCTGGCCGGCAAGCTCGTGGACGCCAAGGGCGTCTCGCGGCTCTACCGCAGCCAGATCTCCACCAGCTCGCTGTTCCTGCTGATCGGCGCCGCGATCATCACGCTGGTCGGCACGCTCGCCGTCTCCCCGTGGGCGGGAGCCTACTGGGAGGTGCTGCGGGGATACTGGGACAACTTCGTCTTCTGGGTGCAAGGACTGTTCTCTTGATCGATTTCCGCTACCACGTCGTGTCGATCGTCGCGATCTTCCTCGCGCTCACGGTGGGCCTGGTGATCGGCGCGTCGATCCTGTCGAAGGGCGTGGCCGACAGCCTGCGCAGCGACCTGTCTCAGCGCAACGACCAGATCAAGAGCCAGCAGAACCAGATCAACGAGCTCAAGACGCAGATCGACCAGCAGGACAAGTACATCACCGACACCGCGAACCAGCTCGTGTCCGGGCGGCTGAGCGGGCTGTGCGTGGCGCTCGTGGAGATCGCGGGGGCGAATTCGGATGCGTACTCCAGCGTACGTTCCATGGCGCAGAAGCAGAGCGGGGCGACGATCTGCAGCGAGACGATGATCAACGCCTCGCTGTCCTCGGCCTCGGCGTCCTCGGCCACGGTTCAGTCGTTGTCCGCACTGGTGGCCGAGCACGCGCCGAGAGGCCAGAAGCTCACCGGCACGCCCGCGCAGCAGGCGGTGGAGCTGATCGGCGAGGCGCTGACGACGTATCAGACGCCCGGCGCGACGGCCGCGACGGCGAACCCGACGGCCACGGCCTCCGCGTCGGCGAAGGCGACGAGCACCGCGACCGCACCGGCGGGATCGGGCGCGACCTCGTCCACCGGCGGGACCATGACGGCCGGCGAGGCACTGGGCACGCTCGACGATTTCCAGTCGGCCGGCTTCATCACACTGGTGACGCAGCCCGTCCCCGGGGAGCAGGCCTCGCTGGCGTACGTGCAGGCGCCCACCGCGGCGAACGCGGACGGGGACAACCAGACGTACATCACGCTGGCCGAATCGCTGCGCAAGGACGGAGCCGGTACGGTCGTCGGCGGCTCCGCGGACTCGTCGGACAAGGGCGGCCTGGTGTACGCGATCATCAACGACGACACGGCGACGCGCGAGATCAGCACCGTCGACAACACCGACGTGACGATGGGCCAGGTGGCCTCGGTGTTCTGCCTCGAGGCCGAATCGCAGGCCGACAACGGCGCGGCGGGCCACTACGGCACCGGCGCGAACAACGACGGACCGCTGCCCCCGATCGCGACGGGCACGGGCTGAGAGGGTTTCATGGGACAGATGAGGAGCCTGCTCGCGGCGGCGGCCGGAGCCGCGGCCGCGCGACTGGGACTGCGCGCGGCCCGCTCCTACGCGGCCGGCGACGCCGCCAAGGGCACGTTCCTCGACGAGCAGCGCTGGAGCCGCGTGAACCACCGCGGCGAGCCGGTCACCCTGCTGGCGGGCCCGGTCTACGCGGCGGCGGCCTCGGCGGCGGTGCTCGCGGCGCCGGGCCTGTCCGGGCGGATGCGCGCGGCCGGGGTGGCGGCAGCGGCGGGTGCCGGGGCCTTCGGGGTGTACGACGATCTGTGCGGCAACGCGGATCGACGCGGCATCAAGGGGCATCTCACGGCGCTGGCACACGGCGAGGTGACGACCGGCGGCGTGAAGATCGTCGGCATCGGCGCGGTCGGCGTGTTCGGGGCCTGTCTGGCGCGGCGTGGCGGGGGAGTGCTGGACAAGGCCCTCGCGGCGGTCGTCGTCGCGGGTGCGGCCAACGCGGTGAACCTGCTGGACCTGCGGCCCGGCCGGGCGATCAAGGGCGCGGCGCTGGCCGCGGCGCCGGGCTTCGTCGCGCGCGCGCTGCGTCGCGAGGCGGCGCCGGTCTCGCGGGTGTCGGTCGAGCCGCACGGGGGTACGGATCTTTGCATGGCACGGAGCGCGAACACGGTCGCCGCCGCGGGACTCGGCGCGGCCCTGGCGCTGCTGCCGGAGGACCTCGGCGAGCGGGCCATGCTCGGCGACGCCGGGGCCAACGCGATGGGCGCGCTGCTCGGGCTCGCCGCCGCGGCCGGTGCTCGCTCGACCGCCGGACTGGCGTGGCGCGCCGCCGCGCTGACGGCCGTGAACCTGGCGAGCGAGAAGGTCTCTTTCACCAAGGTGATCGCCGGATCCGCGCCGCTGAACGCGATCGACATGTGGGGACGCCGCCCGGCCCCCGCGCCGCAACATCCGCCGCAGCCGAGCCCGGGCCCACGTGGCTGACGAAAGACTGACCGACGCACGGACCCGGCAGCCGCTGGGCGTTTCGGAACGGACCGAGGCCGACGCACCGCGCCGTCCCAAGCAGCAGGCACCGGAACCGCACAGCGCGGACGAGCCGCTGCTGCTCGTGCAGGTCGAGATCGAGATCGACGAGCCCGAGGAGGCCGGCCGATCGAGCGCGTTCGCCGCGGCAGGCGGGTCCGTCGCCCGCGCCGCCGCCCTGATCGCGGCCGTCACGGTGCTCTCCCGGCTGTTCGGCTTCCTGCGCACGCTCGCGTTCTCGCACACCGTCGGGCACGGCGACCTGGCCGACGCGTACAACTCGGCCAATCAGATCCCGAACACCATCTTCGACATCGTGGCCGGCGGCGCGCTGGCGAGCGTGGCCGTGCCGCTGCTGGCCGGACCGCTCAGCCGCGGCGAGCGCGGGCACGCCTCGCAGACCGTGTCCGCGCTGCTCACCTGGGCGCTCGCCGCGCTGCTGCCGCTGAGCGTGCTCGGCCTGTGCCTCGCCGCGCCGCTCGGCCGGCTGATCGGCGGGCAGCACGGACCGACGGGGGTCTACGCGGCGCTCGTCGGCCACTTCCTCATCCTGTTCCTGCCGCAGATCCCGCTGTACGGCGTGGCCGTCGTGCTGTCCGCCGCGCTGCAGGCCGACCGGCGGTTCCTGGCGCCCGCCATAGCCCCGCTGCTGTCCAGCCTGGTGATGGTCGCCACCTACCTCGCCTTCGGCGGCCTCGACCCGGATGCGGGCTCTGATATCTGGACACTCACGCAGAACGCGCGGCTGGTGCTCGGGCTCGGGACCACGGCAGGCGTCGCGACGCTCGCGTTCTGCCTGCTGCCCGCCGTGCGCCGGGCCGGATTCCACATCCGGCCGACGTTCCGCTTCGCCCCCGGCGTCGCCCGGCAGGCCCTGCACCTCGCCGTCGCCGGAGTGGTGACGCTGATCGCGCAGAACCTCGCCGTGCTCGGAGTCGTGTTCCTGACCAACTACGCGGACCCGAGCGGCGGCGCGCTGACGGTCTACAACTTCAGCTGGGCGGTGTATCTGCTCCCTTACGCGGTGCTCGCCGTTCCGCTGGCCACCAGCGCCTTCACCGACCTCGCGGCGCGCGCGGACAGCGGCGACGTGCTCGGCTACCGCGCCGGGATCGCCGCGACCACGCGCGCCGTGCTGCTGGCCACGTGCGCGGGCGCGGCACTGCTCGCCGCTGAGGCGTGGCCGACCGCGAGCCTGTTCATCGCGCCGGGCGGGACCGGGGCCGACGCGTCCACGATGGCGTACGGACTGCTGGCCTTCGCTCCCGGCCTGCTCGGCTACGCGGCGATAGCGCTGCTCGGCCGGGTGCTCTATGCGGCCGGCCACGGCCGGGACGCGGCGACCGCGACCGTGATCGGCTGGCTCACGGTGTTCGCCCTCGACGCCGTGCTGATCTTCAACTGGCCGGGACACGCGGTGACCGCCCTCGGCCTGGGCAACGCCGTCGGCATGACCCTGGCCGCGATCCTGCTGATGATCGCGGTGCGCAGGCGGGTCGGGCACGGCGTGTTCGACGGCCTCGGCCGGACGGGCGCGGCGGGCGGCATCGCGGCGGTGGCGGCGGGCGCGGCGGGCTGGATGCTCGGCACCTGGTTCGGCTGGACGAATTCGGGTGCCGCGCTGCTCGTGGCCCCGCTGTGCGGCACGCTGACGCTCGTCGTGTTCGGCGCGGTCGTGCTGCCGCTGGACGGCGCGGAACTGCGTCCGCTGGTGCTGCGCGCGTTGGCCCAGTTCCCCCGGATCCGGCACGGGTCCTCGGACGGGCGCGGCTGATGCGCGTCGTCCTCGTCCTGGGACCGAGCACCGGCGGCATCGGCGGCTATGTCCGCGCTCTCGCAGAGCACTGCGTCGCTCGCGGTGATCAAGTCGTCGTCGTGGGCCCCGCTGCCACCGAATCCCACTTCTCCTTCACCGCCACCGGCGCGCGTTTCGTCACGCTGTCTAAGCTCCCTGCCGCCCTGAGGGGCGCCGACGTCGTCCACTCCCACGGCTTGAAGGCCGCCGCGCTGACGAACCTGGTTCGGGCCGGTCGCCGCCGCAGCCGACGCCACGTCGTCACCCTGCACAACGCGGTCCTCGCCACCGGAATCAGAGCACGAATCGCGTCGCTCGTCGAACGCCTTGCCGTCCGACCCGCCGACGTCGTTCTCTGCGCATCGTCAGACCTCGTGCAACGCGCCACGGCGTTGCGAGCCCGCGAGGTTTCGCTCTGCCCGGTGCCATCCCCGCCGCTGCCCGCCCCGACCAGGTCCCGAGCCGAGATCCGCGACGAGCTCGGTGTGCCCGACGACGAGTCCTTACTCCTCACCGTCTGCCGCCTCGCCCCGCAGAAAGCCCTCCCGTTCCTACTCGACGCCGTAGCGATTCTCGGCGACGTGATTCTCGGGGCCATCCCCGTCCGCCTCGTGATCGCGGGCGACGGCCCCAAGCGTGGCGCCCTGGCTGCCCGCATCGAGGCGGAGAAACTCCCGGTCACTCTGCTCGGCCACCGCAGCGACGTCTCCGACCTGCTCGCCGCCGCCGACGTATTCGTACTCTCATCCCAATGGGAGGCACGCGCGCTCGTCGTCCAGGAGGCGATGCACGCGGGCGTTCCCGTCGTCGCCACACGGGTCGGCGGCCTGCCCGAACTCGTCGGCGACGCCGGGCTCCTCGTCCCCGCGAACAACGCACTCGCCTTCGCCGCCAGGGTCCGCAGCATCCTCGCCGACCCGGATCTGCGCGACAAGCTTCGCGCCGCCGGTCCCGCGCGTGCGGCCACGTGGCCCAGCTACACCGAATCCCTCGCCGTCGCCCGTGCCTGGTACACGTGACTCAGGCCACGACGTTGCGGATGAACCGGGTCACCCCATCGTGGAGATTCACGTAGCCGTATTCCTGGGCGGTGCTGTAGATCGCGTAGCCTCCGGCCTCGACGGTGACCGGTCCCTCGGCGAGGTCGATGAGCAGTCGCCCCTCGGTGACCACCGTCATCTCGTGCCAGCCCTCGGGGTCGGGCTCCGCGGCGTAGCGGTCGCCGGGGGCCAGAGACCAAGCCCAGAGTTGGGCGTCGCTGCGAGCCGGGACGCTGCCGAGCAGCACCGCCTCGCTCTCCGGCCCGGCGCCGCGCCAGGTCACGGCGTCGATGCGGCGGCTGTGGGCTTCCGGGTCGCTGACGAGCTCGACGAACGTCGCGCCGAGCGCCTCGGCGAGGCGGTCGAGGCTGGAAAGGCTGATGTTCGTCGCGCCGCCCTCGAGATTGACGATCATCCGGCGGCTGATGCCCGAGGCCTGCGCGAGCGCGACCTGACTCAGCCCGGCGCGCTGCCGCAGGCGGCGGAGGTTCTGCGCGACGAAGGCGAGCACGTCGGATCGCTCGCTTGAACTGTGCACTATAGTGCCCATATTCTGTGCAGTATGTTGCGCAGTACCGCGTCCCGCAATCGGCGAAGCCGCACCCTCGGCCGCCATGACCTGGCCCTGGTGGCCGTCACGATGATCTGGGGCACGACTTTCCTGATCATTCATATCGCGATGCGTCACAGCGGCCCTCTCTTCTTCGTCGGACTCCGCTTCACAACCGCCGGGTTGCTCACCCTACTGGTCTTCCCGGCCGCTCTCCGCGGAGCGGCGCGGCGCGAGGTGGCGGCGGGGACGCTGATCGGCGTGACGCTGTTCCTCGGGTACGGCCTGCAGACCTTCGGCCTCCAGACGATCCCCAGCAGCACGTCCGCGTTCATCACCGCGTTGTACGTCCCCTTAGTCCCGCTCTTCCAGTGGCTGCTGCTCCGCCGCCCGCCGACCGTGGGCGGAATGCTCGGCATAGCCTGCGCATTCACCGGCCTGATGCTGCTGGCCGGACCCGGCGGCTCCACCGGGCACTTCGGCGTCGGCGAGTTGGCGACGCTCGGCGCGGCCATAGCGGCCGCCGCCGAAATCGTGCTGATCAGCCGCTACGCCGGCGACATCGACCTGCGCCGGATCACCGTCATCCAACTGCTCGCCGCGGGCCTGCTCTCGTTCCTCGCCATGCCCGTCGCCGGCGAATCAGTCCCGTCCTTCTCCTGGATCTGGCTCGCCGCAGCCGTGGGCCTCGGCGCCGCCAGCGCCCTGATCCAACTCACCATGAACTGGGCGCAGAAGTCCGTCCCGCCCATGCGCGCCACGGTCATCTACTCGGGCGAACCCGTCTGGGGCGGCATCGTCGGCCGCCTCAGCGGCGACCAACTCCCGGCCCTAGCCGTCGCCGGAGCCGGCCTCGTCGTCCTAGGCGTCCTGATCGGCGATCTCAAACTCCCGCGCCGGTCCAGCGGCGGCGAACGAAAGCTGGCCGAGCCGACGGTCGAGCAGGTCGTCACGGAGGCGGTCGAACCCGCGCAGTTGTCCTAGTCCTCGCGGCCCTGCCAGGTGGTCACGCAGATCTCGTTGCCCTCGGGGTCGGCGAGGACCCAGAAGGCGGGGGCGCGGCGGTCGGAGAGCAAGCGGCCGCCGGCCGTCAGCGCGGCCTCGACGCGGCGGGGTGCCTCGTCGTGCGGAACGCAGAGGTCGAAGTGGATGCGGTTGCGCTGCGGTCGTTCCTTGTCCATCTGCTGGAACCAGATCGGCGGCCCCAGGAAGCCCGGGTCGATCAGCGGGTCGGTCGGACCGTCGGAACCGGCTTCGTCGACGTAGCCGAACACTGCTTTCCAGAACGGCCGGATCGACGCGATGTCCAGCGCGTCGATCGCGAGTTCCAGGAGTTGGACCGAGTGCGGCCGATCGACGTCGGCGCCGGGATCCGTCGTCAGCTTCGCCTCGCGCAAGGCCTCTGAGATCCGGCGCGCAAGGGCGGCGTCGAGGTCGGTCACTGCCGCATGATCGGGCGACTGAAGTGTCAGTTCGACGCGGCGTGGCCGCAGGTCGATGCGCAGGTGTCCGTCGGCATCCGGGCCGCACTCTTCGACGGCCTTCGCGGCCGCCTCGACTCCCTGCGCCGACGACGCGACTGCGACCGCGGTGCGCAGTGTCCCCAACAGATACCGCCAGCCGATTCCCTCGACCGCATCCGACGCCTCATGCAACCCCAGCACTCGCTCCACGCCTCGATTGTGGCAGGCCCGACGGCGGTTCGGTGGACCTACGTACCCGAACGGGGTGTGTCCGGATACTCCCCGCATACACAGGTCAGCCCCCTCGAACGAGCCAGGCGCGCCCTGAAGACTCTGAGATGACAGGGGAACAGAGTCCGGATGGGGGAGGACCATCGTGAACCAGCTCAACGTCCGTGCGGGCGCCGGAAGGACCGTCGGCGTGGTGGCCGCGGCTGCGATTACGCTGGGCGCTGTCTTACCCGCGACCACCTCGGCTGCGGGTATGTCGCGTGACCAGCGGGGGGAGGCTGCTCTCGGTGACCGCGGCAGAACGACACCTCCTGTAACTGGCGCCCGGACGTTCCGGTGCGCCTCTTCGGTGCCGACGGCGACCGCGACGTCGCGTTCACCAATTCGCAGCAGTGCCAGGCCGAACTGGCCGCACACGGCGACCGAGTCACGCTGGTCGACGTCGGCGACCTCGACCACAACACCTCCGCCGAGCTCCCCGTACCGCTGGTGCTGGAGTTCCTCATCGAGCACGCTCGCTGACCTCGGCACAAGGCCGCGCTGGCTAGCATGGGCCTGATGAGCGGCGAATTCACGATCGAAGTGCTCGAAGCGGCGGACGAGGATGTCGGCGAGGCGTTCGGGCGGCTGATTCCCCTGTTGTCGAGCAGCGCGCCGGTTCCTGACCGGGAGCGGGTGGAACGGGTGATGCGGCACGCGGCTAACACTGTGTTCGCGGCGCGGGCGCCGGCGGCGGGTGGGGACGGCGAGGGCGGGCGGCGGATCCTCGGGCTGCTGACGCTCGTGACCATGGAGCTGGCGACGGGGACCGAGGCACGGATCGAGGATGTGGTCGTGGACGAGGCGGCGCGGGGGATGGGCGTGGGCCGCGCGCTGGTGGTCGCTGCGCTCGACGCGGCAGCGGCGAACGGCGCGCGGTACGTCGAGCTGACCTCGGCGCCGCGGCGGGTGGCGGCGCGGGCGCTGTATCAGAGCCTTGGGTTCGTGGCGCGCGAGACGGGCGTGTTCCGGCACGGGCTCGACGCGCACCGCTGAGCATCGTCACTGGTCAGACCTTGGCCGGGCGGGCTTACGCCGCTGACCTCGCGGCCTGCGCGACAACCGCGGCCGATCCCAGCGGGGGCTTGTCCTCGCGCAGGTGCAGCCAGTCCTGCCAGGTGTGGCCGCACGGCAGTACGTCGGGGTGCTCGGCCTCGCCGCTGAGCAGGCGGGCGTGGGCGGTGGCGGTGGCCTCGTCTACGGGGATCATGATCTGCATGCGCAGGCCGTTGGTGCCGTGGATGCCGAGGCTGGTGGAGATGAACCTGAGCAGGCCGACGGCGGGCTGGTAGTAGACGCGCAGCTGCTTGCCGAAGGCGGCGACCTCGTTGCGGGACCACAGCTCGGCGAAGAGCTCGCTGTAGTCGATCAGGTCTCTGATGAGCTTCTCCCAGCGCGGCTCGCCGACGTGCCGCGCGTAGGCGCCGCGGAGCATGGCGACCATCTGCGGGATGGTCTCGTGCCGGTTGACGAAGGGGTGGCAGCACTCGGGCAGGTTGAACATGCACCAGAAGACGTTGTGGTTCTCCTTGGGCTGCGCGAGCACCGAGGGGAACATGACGTCGAAGTGCCGGTTCGTCGCGACCATGTCGAAGGTCTCGTTCACCACCGTCGCGACGTTGTGCATGCCGTCGAGGATCGGCTGGATCTCCGGCGGCAGGGCGCAGCCCTCGGCCTCCGCGGCACGCAGGTCCGGGACCTGGGCCAGGGTGTAGAGGTGCCGGTGCTCGGCCGCGTCCAGCTGCAGGGTGCGCGCGACGGCGTCCAGCACCTGCGTGCTCGCGTTGATCCGCCTGCCCTGCTCGAGCCACGTGTACCAGGTCACGCCCACGCCGGCGAGCTGCGCGACCTCCTCGCGGCGCAGGCCGGGGGTGCGGCGGCGCGGGGCCGGGGGCAGGCCGGCCTGCTCGGGGGCGATGCGCTCCCGGCGCGAGCGCAGGAAGTCGGCCAGTTCGGTGCGTCGCACGGAGTTCTTCACGGCAGCCAGATCGGTCACGCCACCCAGTCTCCCCCCGAATCGCTCCCGTTACCAGGTACCAGCGGTAATAGGATAACGGGGCTCTAGGTAACAGGATCGAGTCTCCCGCACGCTGGAGTCATGTCGACGACTCTGGAACCCACGCAACCCGTCCACGGCAACGATAACCCCCGGCCGGCCGCCGAGCCCCGGCAGTCGGCGCGGTCGCGGCCCGGCGCCGTGCTCACCGTCGTGCTGCTCGGCTACTTCATGGCCATCCTGGACGTGGCCATCGTGAACGTGGCCCTTCCGACCATTCGCAGCACCCTGCATTCCTCGGGAGCGGGGCTGCAGCTTTCGGTGTCCGGCTACACCATCTCGTACGCGGTGCTCATCGTCACCGGGGCACGGCTCGGCGACCTGTGGGGCCACGCCCGGCTCTTCCGCGGCGGCCTCGTCCTGTTCACGATCGCCTCGCTGGCCTGCGGCCTGGCGCCGACCACCGCCGCGCTGGTCGCGTTCCGGCTGCTGCAGGGCGCGGGTTCGGCCGCGATGATGCCGCAGGTGCTCTCGCTGATCCAGCGCACGTTCGAGGGCAGGTCGCGGCTGAAGGCGATGAGCCTCTACACGGCCGTCATCTCCGGCGGCGCGGTCGCCGGGCAGGTCGTCGGCGGCCTGCTGATCAGCGCGAACCTGTTCGGGGCCACGTGGCGGCCGTGCTTCCTGGTGAACGTGCCGGTCGGCATCGTCGTGCTGATCGCGAGCATCAAGGTGCTGCCGAAGGACAAGGGCGAGCCGGGCCGCGGCCTCGACCCGGTCGGCGTCGCCGTGCTCACCCCGACCGTGCTCGCCTTCGTCGTCCCGCTGGTGATGGGACACGACGAGCACTGGCCGCTGTGGGGCTGGCTGCTGCTCGGAGCGAGTGTCCTCGGCCTCCTGGCGTTCGTCGCCGTCGAGTCGCGCATCGGCCGGCGCGGCGGCACGCCGATCATCCCCGGCCGCGTGCTGCGGCACGAGGGCTTCGCGGTCAGCGTCGGCACGCTCTTCCTCTGCATGGTGCTGATGATGGGCCTGTTGTTCGCGATCACCCTGCACCTGCAGGGCGCGCTCGGCTTCTCCGCGCTCGACTCCGGCCTCGCCTTCGCCCCGCAGGCCGTCGCCGTGTTCCTGGTCGCGATGAACTGGCGCAGACTGCCGCAGCGCTGGTTCGTGCACGAGGTGGTGTTCGGCTTCCTGCTCGTCGCCGCGTCCCTGGTCGGCATGGCGCTGGTGCTGCGGCACGGCGGGACCGGCGGCGGCGCGCGCTGGATCCTGATGACCACGCTCGGTTTCGGGCTCGGCTTCGCCTTCAGCCCGCTGATGGGCCTGATGCTCTCCCGGGTGCCGGTGCGCGACGCGGCCGACGCGAGCGGCGTGATCGCCACGCTCACCCAGATCGGACAGGTGACCGGAGTGGCCACCGTGGGTACGCTGTTTCTGAATCTTGACACCGGATCTCTGCATTCCTCGGCGCACGCGGTGACCGTGGTGTGCGTGGTGAGTGCGGGATTGGCCGTGCTCGGCGCGCTCGCGGGCTCCCGGATTCCGCGGCTCTCCGAGTAATGGACCGGCTGATGGGCCGTAGGTTTCGCCATTCTCACGAGATCATGGAATAAGTAAGGGCCTCAAGGGCCTGATGATCATGACAAATAGCTGATCTTCATGAGTTCTTGATCCGATCGTGACGCGAGATCGTGTCCCGGACCGGCCTTTCTGCGCTAGAAATTCCCCCAGCACACACAGCTCCACGAGAAATCAGCATGACGGCTCGGCCCGCACGGCCACCTCGCGCCGCGCGGTTGAGATTCCCCGCGCGCGCCGGTTCCGGTGACCCCGACCGGCGTCGCGCGCGGCTGTGCGTATTGGGATGGATGTTGTTATGGCTAAAGATCGGATACGGCGCCGCAGTCGCCTCACGGTGGGAATGGCCGCGGTCGGCGCCCTCGCTCTGGCTCTGACCGCCGCGTGTTCGTCCTCGAAGGGCACGACGACGCAGACGGCCCAGCAGAGCACCTGGAACACGATCAACACCGCGTCCGTGAAGGACGGCGGCACGGTGACCGTGGGCATCGAGAAGCAGCTCGGCGACTGGAATCCCGAGGACGCGTCGATCTCCGCGGACCAGATCTACCCGCTGGACGGCGTGTACTACGCCGGCGCGTTCATCGCCGAGCCGGATGGCACCATGGTGCTGAACTCGGCCGCCATGGCGAGCGCCACGCTGTCCGGCACCTCACCGCAGACCGTGGTGTACAAGATCAACCCGAGCGCGGTCTGGAGCGACGGCACGCCGATCGATGCCTCAGACTTCGTCTACAACTGGCTGGTCAACACCGGCGTCGACCCGAACATGCTCACCGCCGGGCCGGTCGGTTACAACGACATCGCCTCGATCGTCGGCTCCGACAGCGGCAAGACGGTCACGGTGACCTTCTCCACGGCGTTCCCGGACTGGAAGTCGCTGTTCGGTGTGCTGCTTCCGGCGCACATCGCGGCCAAGCACGGCTACGACGCGTCGATGACGCTCGCGCAGCTGACCGCCGACGTGAAGGCGGAGAACGGCGCGAGCACCTCGACCGGCGCGGTCCTGCAGTTGGAGAACTCGTTCAACTACTTCAGCAACACCGCCCCCGTGGTCTCGAGCGGCCCGTACGTGGTCTCGAGCGCGCCGTCCGACGGATCGAGCGTCACCGAGGCCAAGAACCCCAAGTGGTACGGCAGCGCCGCGCACCTGAACACGATGGTCTACAAGTACATCGCCGACGCCTCGCAGGAGCCGACAGCCCTGCAGAACGGCGAGATCCAGGTGGCGTATCCGCAGCCGGAGACCGACCTGGTCACCCAGGTCAAGGGCATGGGCTCCTCGGTCAAGTACCAGATCGCCGCCGGCTACACGAACGAGCACTTCGACTTCAACCTGGCCAGCCCGACGCTCGGCGGCAAGACGGAGGCCGCGCAGGAGGCTCCTGACAAGCTCGCGCTGCGCACCGCGATGCTCACGGCGACCGACCGCTCGGCGATCATCGCCCGCACCGAGGGCTTGTTCGACCCGTCCGCGAAGCCGCTCAACAACCGCTTCTTCATCCCGCAGCAGGCCGGCTACACGGACGATGTGACGAAGTACGGTCTGGGTGCGGGCAACACCTCCTCGGCCGAGTCGATCCTGAAGAAGGCCGGCTTCACCGGGGTCGGCACGGCGCTGAAGTACCCGAACGGCACCGCGGTGCCCGCGCTGACGATGCGCTACACCTCGGGTAACGCGCTGCGCCAGACCGAGTGCAACCTGTTCGCCTCGGAGATGAAGCAGCTCGGCATCACGGTGAACGTCGAGACCACGTCCTCGCTCGGCAAGTCGCTGACGCACGTGGCCGGATACGACTACGACATCATCGTCTTCGCCTGGGTGGCCACGCCGTTCCCGAGCTCCGGAAACTACTCGATCTACGTCTCCGGCGCGGGCCAGAACTACGCCAACTTCACCAGCGCGCAGGTCGACAGCGTCTACAAGCAGGCGTCGGTGAGCTTCAACACGACCACCGTCAACAGCGACCTGAGCAAGATCGACGGGATCCTGTCGCAGGACGCGGTGACGCTGCCGCTGTTCCAGAAGGACGACATGGTGGCGTTCGACTCGAACCTCGGCAACGTCCGGATCAACTCCACGTCGCAGCTGTTCACGTACAACGTGCAGGACTGGGGCCTGCTGGCGAGCTCGGCCTCGCCGAGTTCCTGACCCCCGCTTGAGCGGCCCGACCGGCCGCGACCCGGTCCGCCCGCCGGACGCCGCCACCCTCGCGGCGTCCGGCGGGCGGCCATCCACAGTTCTGCCATTGATAACAGAGGTCTTCGATGCTCGTCTACAGCGTCCGACGGCTGCTCCAGTCGATCCCCATACTGGTCGCCTCGACCTTCGTCATCTTCCTCATGGTCGCCTCCTCGGTCGACCCGATGACGCCCTATCTCACGAAGAAACCCCCGCTGTCCGCCGCGCAGCTCGACTCGCTGCGGGTGAAGTTCGGGCTCACGAAGCCCCTGCTTCAGCGCTATTGGGACTGGCTGACCGGACTGGTGCTGCACGGCACCTTCGGGTCGAGCACCCAGACGAACTTCCACATCGGCCAGCAGCTCGGCTACGCGATGGAGGTGACGCTGCGCCTCGTCATCGGCACCATCCTGATCGCGCTGATCCTGGCGGTCATCGTCGGCGTCACCACCGCGGTCCGGCAGTACAGCAAGTTCGACTACGCGACCACCGCGATCGGCTTCCTGTTCCTCTCGCTGCCCACGTTCTGGTTCGCGGTGCTGCTCAAGGAATGGGCCATCCAGATCAACGAGTCCACCGGGACGCACTTCTTCGACACGCTCTGGGAGTCCAGCCCGAATCCGCCCTCCGGTTTTCTCCCGCAGCTCGGCGACGGGGCGCAGCACCTGATCCTGCCGGTGGTTACGCTCGCGCTGCTGTCGTACGCGGCGTGGTCCCGGTTCCAGCGGGCGTCGATGCTCGAGGTCCTCGGCAGCGACTACATGCGGCTGGCCCGCGCGAAGGGCCTGAGCCCCTTCCGGGTGCTGTTCCGGCACGGCCTTCGCAATGCCCTGATCCCGCTGACCACGCAGGTGGCGCTGGACACCGCCGCGCTGCTGAGCGGAGCGGTGATCACCGAGACCATCTACTCCTGGCGCGGCATGGGCCTGTTCTTCATCAACTCGATCGAGATGGCCGACCCGGACTCGGTGATGGCCTGGCTCCTGGTGACCGCCGTCTTCGTCGTCGTCATGAACCTCATAGCCGACCTGCTCTACGCGGTCCTGGACCCGAGGATCCGCCTTGCCTAGTCGAGTGAACACCTCCGCCGGGGACACGCTCGGCGGCACCGCGACCCCGCCCTCGCGGGGCAGCCGCGAATTCACCGTGAAGGCCCGCAGCCAGCGGCAGATCGTCTTCCGGCGCTTCCGCCAGCACAAGGCCGCGATGGCCTCGCTCGTGGTCTTCGTGCTCGTCGTGCTGTTCGCCTTCATCGGCCCGCTGCTGTGGAGCACCAGCCCGTCCTTCATGAGCAACGACATCTTCACCGCGCCGGACGGCCCGCATCCGTTCGGCACCGACAGCAACGGCATCGACCTGCTGTCCGCGGTGATGAAGGGCACCCAGTCCTCGCTGATCATCGCCGTCGTCGTCTCGGTCGTCTCCACGTCCTTCGGCGCCATCTACGGCGCGGTCTCCGGGTTCTACGGCGGCTGGACCGACACGATCATGATGCGGATCGCCGACCTCTTCCTCACCTTCCCGATCATCGCCATCGCCATCATGCTGGACAACCGCTTCCAGGCCGAGGCCAGCTCGCTGTGGCTGCTGATCGCCGTGCTGACGGCGCTGTTCTGGCCGGGCGCCGCACGGGTGATCCGGGCCCAGGTGCTCTCGCTGAAGGAGAAGGAGTTCATCGAGGCCGCGCGCGCCCTCGGCGCCCGCGACCGCCGGATCATCTTCCGGCACCTGCTGCCCAACACGCTCGGCTCGATCATCGTCATCAGCACGCTGACGGTGGCCGGCACCATCCTCACCGAGACCGCGCTGTCCTTCCTCGGCTTCGGCGTGCAGTTCCCGAACACCTCGCTCGGCCTGCTGGTGACCACCAACCAGACCGCGATCGAGGGCGGCCACCCGTGGCTGTTCTACATCCCCGGCGTCTTCATCATCCTGATCGCGCTGACCATCAACTTCGTCGGCGACGGCCTGCGCGACGCCTTCGACCCGCAACAGACAAGGGTGCGAGCGTGACCGACCGGAACCCCAACCTCGGCTCCGGCGAGGAGTTGCTCGCCGTACGGGACCTGACCGTCACCTTCCCGACCGCCGACGGCGACGTGCACGCGGTGCGCGGCGTGGACTACGTGCTGCGCCGCGGCGAGGTGCTCGGCATCGTCGGCGAGTCCGGCTCGGGCAAGTCCGTCTCCTCGCTCGCGGTCATGGGCCTGCTGCCGAAGAGCGCGCGGATTCAGGGCTCGATCACCTTCCGCGGCGAGGAGCTGCTCGGTCTGTCCGAGCGCAAGCTGATGAAGTTGCGCGGCAAGCAGATCGCGATGATCTTCCAGGACCCGATGACCTCGCTCAACCCCGTGTACAAGATCGGATTCCAGCTCGAGGAGGCCATCCTCGCGCACAACGACCTGCCCAAGGACAAGGCCCGCAAGCGGGCGGTCGAACTGCTGGAGATCGTCGGAATCCCCTTTCCGGCGAAGCGGATCGATCAGTACCCGCACGAGTTCTCCGGCGGTATGCGGCAGCGCGTGGTGATCGCGATCGCGATGGCCAACGATCCGGACGTGATCATCGCGGACGAGCCGACCACGGCGCTCGACGTGACCGTGCAGGCGCAGGTGCTCGAATCGCTGCGCACCGCACAGCGGGAGACCGGCGCGGCGATGGTGCTGATCACGCACGACCTCGGCGTCGTCGCGGGACAGGCCGACCGGGTCCTGGTGATGTACGCGGGAAAGCCGGTCGAGACCGGCGGCGTGGACGATATCTACTACAACCCGCGGATGCCCTACACGCTCGGACTGCTCGGCTCGCTGCCCCGCCTGGACGTGAACCGCGCAGAACGGCTCACCCCGATCCAGGGCTCGCCGCCCTCGCTGCTCTCCCTGCCGCCGGGCTGCCCGTTCATGCCGCGCTGCCCGCTGGCCAAGGACCTGTGCGCGGAGCAGGAGCCCGAGTTGGTGATCACCGACACTCCGGAGCACTGGGCGGCCTGCCACTACAGCGCGCTGCTGGCCGGCAAGCAGGCGGACGAGGTCTTCGCGGCCTCGGCCGAGGACGCCGCCCTGCCCGAGGAGTACGGCGCCGAGATCTCCGGGGTGACCGGACAGGTGACCAACACAGTCGAGGAGGTTGCGGAATGACCACGACCGAGACAACGGCCGGGACCACGGCCGTCGGCGAACCGATCCTCTCGGTGCGCGACCTGGTCAAGGAGTTCCCGATCAAGTCGTACGGCGTGGTGCGCCGCACGATCGGCGCGGTGCACGCCGTCTCCGGTGTCTCCTTCGACATCCGCCCGGGCCAGACGCTCGGCCTGGTCGGCGAGTCCGGTTGCGGCAAGACCACGACCAGCCGGGCGATCCTGCACCTGCAGCCCGCCACCAGCGGCGAGGTGATCTTCCAGGGCCGCGACGTGACGAAGATGTCGAAGGGCGAGCTGCGGCGGATGCGCCGGGACATGCAGATCGTGTTCCAGGACCCGTACGCGAGCCTGAACCCGCGCATCACCGTGAACGAGATCATCGCGGAACCGCTCAAGATCCACGGGCTTCACTCGAACGACGGCCCGGGACAGGTCGCAGAGCTGATGCGGCTGGTCGGCCTGAACCCCGAGCACGGAAATCGTTTCCCGCACGAGTTCTCCGGCGGCCAGCGCCAGCGCATCGGCATCGCCCGGGCACTCGCGCTCAAGCCGAAGGTGCTCGTGCTCGACGAGCCGGTCTCCGCGCTCGACGTC